>JBLHKE010000252.1:0-10026 GCA_047619485.1 Verrucomicrobiales bacterium
GGACCACCGGCAGCCTTCTACGGCCCGAGCGGGGCATCTTCACCGATGTGGATCCCGCCGATGCACCACGAACCATCGTGGACCGCAGAGAATCTCGGTAACATCTACGGCACCGAGTATGACGACGACGGCAATGTCTACGTCGGCGCAAACGGACTCTACAACGCCAGCTCCAGCTTCTACTGGGGCTACGGCGCACTCGGCGGAGGAGTCAACTCCCTCTCCGCCGCAGGGACAATCTATAAGATCGACGCCACGACAGGAGCCCCGTCAGTCTTCGCCGTGCTACCCCAGCAGTCCATGTCACTAGCGTCGTCTTGGAACTCCGGCCCTGGCATTGGCAACCTCACCTTCCACAAAGGATTCAACAAGTTCTTCGCAACCAACCTGGAGGACGGAAAAATCTATCCGATCAGCAACACCGGTGCCGTCGGTTCCCCATTCGACCCGATGGGCACTGACGATAGCACAGCCGGAATGCCGCCGGCAAGCGAACGCCTATGGGGCATCGAAGTCCTCGGCAATCAGATCTACTATGCCGTCTGGAATACTGGCCCATCAACTACCGCATCTGTACGCCGTGTCGACCTCGACTCGAGCGGCAACATCATCCCGTCGACCGATGTCGCCGTGCTCCCGATCCCAGCCTCGCCACCGATGGTCTGGATCGAGAATTTCGTCGTCGTCGCAGACATCGAATTTTCTGCGGACGGCCAGACGATGATCCTCGGCCAGCGCGGTATCGGAAACTGGGGGAGCGGCAACCTCGGCGGCGCGAACCACGCAGCCAAAGTCTACATTGCCCAACTGAGCGGGACTACTTGGTCGATCACCAATACCCTCGAGACTGGCGATAGCTGGGGCGTTGGCGAAACCTACGGAGGCGTCGCTTTCGGCGCTGAGAACGGAGCCGAAGAAGCCCTCGTCTGGATGAGCAGCGCCGACCTAGCTGGCGGTGCCGGCCCACACGGCCTCCAGGGAACGCGCCGCACCGACTTCCCCGTCGCTTCTGCGACGGTGTCGAACTCCTTCCGCGTCCCCTACGATCCGAGCCACACACCAGGCGACTACTCCTTCGACTGGAAAGGGGTCGGCGGCGACGTCGATGTCTTCCCGAACTCCGCCTGTGCGGAGTTTGCGATCGAGCGAGTCCTCTGCCCGGAGGAAATCGGCGATCCCTACTGCGTCACCGTCAACATCACCAACCGCTCCACCAATACGGCGGTCTATGCGCGCTACAGCCTCTGCCCCGCAGCGGATCTCCCCGCTGGTGGCATCTCCGCCAAGCCATCACCAGCCGTGCAAACACTCCCGAACCCGATTGTCGTCGGCGCCACGGAGCCATTGACGTGGAAGTTTCCAACGGTCCCCCTCACGGGCGGCAAGGTCTATTTCTTGGTCACCCTGCTGGACGAAACTGGCGAGGAGTGCTGCACTGAGAAAATTTGTGTCGACCTCCCACGCTGCGACTGCGCCGAGATCCTCGACCAAGTCGTCAAATGCGACCCCCTGCCGAGCGGTGTGAACAAATACACCATCACGCTGACCGTCCGCAACCGCAGCCACCTGTCTGGCGCGCCGTTCGACTTCGCCAATGCCACCGTCCTCCCGCCGGCTGGGTTCGGCGATCCGGACGACATTGTCATCAACCCGGATCCGATAGCGCCCGGCGCAATCGGCACCATCGAACTGTGCTACACCGGTAGCCCGGGGATGATCTGCTTCACGCTCTCGCTTCATGACGAGTTGTTCGAAGACTGCTGCGCCGTGCCGAATATCTGGATCGAACTCCCACCGTGTGACGGCGGGACGGGCGACCCGGACACCTGCGAGCTCGAGGCGCGCGTGCCGTGCTGCCCCGACGCCACTGGAGTCCCGTCGGCCACGATCAACTTCACGGTCTGCAACAACTCCAGCGTCCCGCGCACCTACACCTGGTTCGCGGATGGCTTCCTACATCCAGACTGCCCGATCACCTTGACCCCCGGACACTTCAGCCAGTCGACCGGCACGCTCGGACCGATCGCCCCAGGCAACTGCGCGACGGTGACGCTTCAGATCAGATGCGACGGTATCGAACCGGGTCGTTGTGCGAAGTATCGCGTGTGCGCGTTCGCTGATCCTGATGCTGCCCCACTCTGCTGCGAAGGAGAAGTCTATGGGCCGCTCGACATCGATCCGACGGTGAAATTTGAGCCAGGAGAAACCCCAGTCGTCGGTGTCGGCGAAGAAGTCGACGCGGCGGTGCGGATCTCGAACCAGAGCGATCGGCCGATCGATCGCAGCGTGTCGATTTTCTCACCAGCCAGCGTCCTCTACCTTGTCTCGCCCGACGGCGAACGCTCGCTGGAGCAGCAGGTCCGAGTGGTGCTCAGCCCTGGCGAATCCATGGTCGTCGCAGTCGGACTCGGGCGGTGGGACGACGGCAGGAACGCCCCAGACCACGTCCAGCTACATGTCAGCAACGACCGCAACTCCGCCCCATTGCTGGCCGTCCCAGTGCGCCTCTCGGAAAAAGATTCCGGCCGCGGAGCCCGCCGCCTGGCCTTGAGAGTCGAGGAGGTCACGCCAGAAGACGCCACGCTGCTGGTCAGCCATACCGAAATCGGCAAGCGCTACCGCATGCAGCAATCACCCGACCTGTCCGACTGGGCTGACACCGACTGTGCCGTCATCGAAGGCGGGAGCAATCCTGACGGCACGTTCAACGGAACCGGCGGAAGCATCCACTGCGTCGTGCCGTGCCCATCGATCGAGGAACGTGTGTTTTTCCGCCTGCTCGAAGTCGAAACCCCATAGTACGTAATCCCCCACTTCCCGGTGGAGGTGCTGGTTCGCTACGGCAGCAGCAGCTCTCCACCGGGCAAGTGCGGGTACTGATCTACCGTTCAGGAGGCACCACAAAGCGCGTGCATCTCCCCCTGCCCGCAATCAAGTCCGCCAATTGCTCCGGCTTGTAACCACTGGCGATGACCGTCTCGATCCCTGCCTCGACCGCCAGCTTCACCGCGAGCAGCTTCGTCTGCATGCCGCCGACGGAAAGGGCCCCCTTCTCGTCGCTCGCCAGACCCATCACCGCCTCGACGTCTTCCACCACTTCGATGATCGCTTCCTCATCTTCATTGTCGAAATCGTAGAGACCATCGACGCCAGTGAACAGGATCAACTGCTTCGCACCAGCGAGCACCGCCAGCTTCGCCGACAGCGCGTCGTTATCGCCGAACTTCAACTCCTCCGTCGAAACCGAATCGTTCTCGTTCACGATCGGCACCACATCCGGGAACGCCAGCAGCCGGTCCAAGGTGCGCTTCACATTTGCCCTGCGTTCCTCCGTCGCAAAATCCCCATACGTCACCAGCAGTTGGGCGACGTGGATATTCTCCTGCCGGAACAAGCTCTCGTAGTAATGCATCAAGCGCGCCTGCCCGACCGCAGCGCAAGCTTGCAGCGTGGCCAAATCATCCGGGCGCGAATCCATCTTGAGCGCCATCAACCCGGCCGCCACCGCACCGCTAGAGACCACCACCGGACGGTATCCCGCCGCCTGCGCCCCCGCAATCGCCGCCACAATTTTCTCGAACTGTTCACCGTCCAATGCCACCCGATCCCCATGGGTGAGAACCCCGGATCCGAGCTTGATGACGATGATATTGGCAGGTGCTTGCATTCGGCAGAAAAGCTCCTACTATTTGATGCTTCTCCGGGGCTGTAAAGCTCAGTCTTGAGGTGAAAACCGGATCAAGCACCCATAGTTCAACGGATAGAATGTCGGCTTCCGAAGCCGAAGATATAGGTTCGATTCCTATTGGGTGTATTCCTTGGCCTCCTTCTGCAGGATGCCGAGGCAACGCACGGAGATCCAGCATCCCGCCGAATTCCCCCCGCACTACTTGCGGAAATCGAACAGGCCGCGCTTCTCTTTCTTTGGCTCGGGAATTTTCTCTTCCTCGTCTCTGAATTTGAAATTAAACAGCTTCTTGCGGCGCGGCTTCTCGGAGGCGGTCTCCTCCTTTACTGCGGTGACCTCGGTGCGCACTGGTGGCGCATGCTGTGGCAGGGCTGGCTCCTCATAGTAGTTGCTGTCCATCGGACCGCCCTGCTCCTTGCGCTTGAACAGACGACGTGGCCTCTTCAGGTCTGGGAAGAGGGCTGGATCGACCTCTGGCTCGGACCGACCTCTTTTGAGGGCGTCCTCGCCAATGACGGTCGGACTGACTTTCTCGATATTTGCATCGATGAGGTCGTTGCTGCCCTCGATGATATGCGGCTGGATGAAGATGAGCAACTCGCGGCGGGTCTTCGACTTCACGGTGGAGCCGGTAAGACGCTTGATGAGCGGCACCTTGGAGAGGATCGGCAGGCCGTTGACGTTGTCGCGATCCTCCTCCTGGATGATACCACCGAGGACGACGATACCGCGGTTTGGCAAGCGCACCTTGGTGTTGAGCGATTGCACCGAGAGGTTGGGCACCTGGTTGCCAGAGATCGTGGTAAAGCCCGAGATGTTCTGGTTGCGCTGCGAGATCTCGAGCGTGACTTCGTCGGAGGAGTTGATCAGCGGCAGGACCTCGAGCTCGAGCAGCACCTCACGGTAGCCGATCGACGAGTTGATGGTGTCGCTGGAGTTCAGGCTGGATGTCGTGCTAGTCGGCACGGCGACCTCCTGACCGGAGTTGATACTGGCGACCTGGTTGTTGCCGGTGAAGACGAACGGCCGCGAAATAACCTTGAACTTCTGGGTGTTCTCGAGCGCCTCGATGTAGAGATTAAGGAAGTTCCCGACCGACGCCCAGGTGCTGAGGCCGCCGGGCTGCTGCACGAAGTCGGCTACCGTGCCCAGCGTGGTCGGGTCGAGGATCGTGCCACCACCCGAGGTGGTCTTGTAGATGCTGGCAATGTTGACGTTTTCGCCGCCAACCGTGATGTCGTCGACTGTGCGCAGGATGTCCATGCCGTAGCTCAGGTCGTCGCCGAGCGTGACCTGTGCGATCACGGCGGAGATGTAGACCTGGCGCGGGCGGACGTCGACCTCGTCGAGGAGTTGATCGATGATGCGCAGGTGCTCCGGCGGACCGGAAACGATGATGTTGTTGAGCTGCGAGTCCGCGATCAGCAAGGTGTTGCCAACGAGAACTGATTCTGGTGCACCGAGTTCCTGGCTGCTACCACTGAGGCCGCCACCACCGCTACCGCCGAGGCCGCTGGAACCGTTGTTCGAGTTTCTATTGCTATTGCTATTGGTGGTGTTGTTGCGCGACGTGCTGTTACGGTTGTTCTGGCTAGCGCCGCTGCCAGTGTTGCGGCTACCTGTCGCACCGCCGGCTTGCGCATTGCCGCCGTCCTGATAGCGGTAGAGCGCATTCTCGGCGAGGTTGAGGAAATCGAGCACCGGCAGGTACTTGAGTTCGCGCTTGAGGAAGTTGTCGATCTCGTTGGCTGCGTCGAAGATCTCGATCAGGCCCTTGACGTAGGCGAAGTCGACCGGGCGAGCGATCACGAGCACGCTGTTGGTTCGGGTGATCGGGTGGATGTGGACATTGTTCGCATCCGGCAAGGCGCCGATCTCCCCCTCGGCGGCGGCGGCGACTTGCCGGCTAGCTGCTGCGGCGGCTGCCTGGGAGTTGGCGGTGGTGGCGAGCGGTGTCGCTGGACGGCCGGCGCCTCCCCCACTGCGCTGACTTTGGCTGGTGGCGGCGGTGAGAATCTCGTTGAGCGCAGAGGCGACCTCTTCGGCATCGGCGCGCAGGAGTTGGATCGCTTCCTGGCGGAGGTTCCCCTTCTCCACATCGATCTCTTTTTTCAGTTCGATCAGGCTACGGACGACACGACCTGACTCGGTGATGATGAGGGTCAATCCATCCGGTGCTGGGATGTAACCGCCAGTGGTCGAGCGGGTGAAGAGCTGCAAGGTGCGCGATGCCTCCTCTGCCGAGATGTTATTGAACTTCATGACGTAGCCAATCATATCGTCGGTATCAGGAATTTCCTGCCCGTCACGGTAGATGATTAGTTCGCCAAGCCCCTCGACCGGTTTGGTGGCGACGTTGATGAACTTCACGGTACGGTCATCGACCCCGACCACGGCGTAACCGTTGATCAGGAAGGTATCCTCATAGAAGCGGACCGCCTCGTCACGTGTCATCATCTGCTGGGTGTTGATCGTCATGGTCACGGCATCGGTGATCGAGCTGTCGATGATGATCTTCTTCCCAATCAACTCCTCGTAGGCGGGGAGGATCGAGCTCAACATTGGCAGTTGGATACTCTTTGCCGTGTAGATTCGATCACCCTCAGCCGCATCGTTCTGTGGCACCATCGGCCGCGATGGCTGCGGAGTCGGAACCGGAGTCGGAACCGGATTCGGCGCAGGCTCCTCCCCTGGTCGTGGCGGGCGTTTGATCTGCGCTTCAGACGTCTGCGGCAATACGAGCGCAGCGCAGATCGCGACAAGTAGCGTCGCGAGGCGGGCGGCTCGCCGACTGCGTGGAGCGGCGGGTTGATAGGATGTTCTGTTCATGTGTTTGATCTACTTTCAGATGGGGAAACTCGCACCAGTGCCGGAGGGGATCGGCCTGGTGGAGCCCGGGCGGGGAGCCCGTTGGTTGGTTGGTTGGGTCGTTCTTCTTTTTCTTGGCTGTCGTAATCGTTCTATCGGCTCTTCGGCGGCAACACGACGCGGCGTCCGGAGACGCGCGATTTGCTCTTGGCGGCCGCTCCTGCCGCAGTGGCAGTGGCCTCCGCATTGGCAGCGTTAATCGTCTTAATCGCTGCCTGACCAGCTTTCTGGTTGGCGGTCTTGCTCGTCTTGCTCTGCGGGATCGGAGCCCTAGGCGGCAGCGTGCGAGTCGTCGGGACGACGTTCGGACGACCTCCGCGGGCGCTCGGCTTCTTAGGAGCAGCCCCTTTCGAGGCGATGCTGAAACGCTTGTCATCGAATTCCGCCCACTCAGTCTGGCCGTCTTTGACAATCTCCACGCGGAAATCTGCAATGTTCGCGGCTGGCTCGATACCGGCGTAGCGGTAGCCGTCCCCGTTGCCGGAGGCGTCGTCGGTGACGACCTGGTATTTGCCCTTTTTGTCGATGAGAGTCACCCGATATTGGCCTTCCTGCCCGGTGACCCCGACCACTTTTAAATCGAATGGTGTCGGAGGTGGGGTGTTGTCGACTTCGGCAGGGGGCAAAATTTCACGCTCGAAGGCGCTGTTGACAAAAGTGCGACGATATTTGCCCGGGCTGAATTTCTCCGGCCGGTAATCGACGGCTGCTGGGGCATCGCCTTCAGCAGGTGTCTGGGCGGAGCTAATTGCCGGGAATGCGATCGAGCAACCGGCGAGCAGCAGGCACTTGGCAATTCTAGAAGTTGGGATGGTGGATTTCATCTGGATGGACCTCTCTATGTTCAATGATTACTTTTGCCGGGCGCGAACCCACACAGTTTTAGAATTAGAATTAGAATTAGATTTCGCCTCCGCTGCGCCTGAGCGCATCAGGAAACGAGTATGGTCGAAAGTGACCCACTCAGCCTGCCGACCACGGGAGATCTCGACTCGGCAATCTTGGATTTTTTCTGTGGCGATGAGATCCGTGTAGCAAAGACCTTCCACATTCGGCTCGCCCGTCACTACCTGGTATTGGCCGTCAGTATCAATGACGATGATCTTGTAAGCACCAGCTTCACCGATGATCCCGATCAATTTTAATTCGCGCCTAGCAAGAGGAGACCGGGGCTCTTCGACCCTCAGAATCTCACGCTCAAAGGGGCTCGCAATCAACTCAGCACGGTAGCGCGACGGTTCGAATCTTTCTGGTGCGAACTCGCCCGACTCCGCAGCGATGCCGCCCTGGGCGAACGCGAGGAGCGCCGTGGCGATTAAGAGGAACTGTGTGATTGTTGATTTCATTTTCGCGCGTTCGTCCTCCATCTAATCGGTTTTTGCCTCGCCCTCAGCTGCTTCGTCTTCATTGGCCGCTACGGGAGCAGGGGCGACGGCGTCCGCTGGGGCGACGGCGTCCGCTGGGGCAACGGCGTCCGCTGGGGCAACGGCGTCCGCTGGGGCGACGGCGTCCGCTGGGGCAACGGCGTCCGCTGGGGCTTCTGGATCCTCGATAAGTCCGGGCGGCGATGGTTCCACGGCTGGCTGCTCGGACGCCTCCTCCTCGGCGACGACTGGCTCTGGAGCCACTGGCGCAGGCTCTCGCGTCGCGACGCTACCCGTTTCTGCTGCCGGTGACGGCTCGGTCGGGGCATCCATCTCATCCTGCCACTCGGTGGTGAACCAGCGGCTGAAAATCATATCGGCGATCACCATCGTCGAGTCTTTGCGGTCGGAACTGATCGTGATGCTAGGGATCGCGTAGAAGCGGTTCTCAGATTGCAGCAATGTTAGGAATTGCAAAACGTCTGGCCCCAGACCAGTGACTTGCGCCTGCAGGGAGATCGACATCATCATCTTGTCCTCGCCAAGCGGCTCCGGCGGGTTAGGGATGAGTTTTTTAATCTCGAGCCCCTGGGCGTCGGCACTGCGACGGAAATAGGCCTCGAGCGCGGGCGCTTCCAGCTCCTCTGTGCGGTAGCTCGGCTGGTAGCGCTCGACGAACTCCTTCTTCACCTGCCACTGCTCGCGATCCCTGATCAACTCATTGTAGTCGCCGATCTGGCGGAGAAACGCGGACTGGTTGGTGATAGCGTCGTTCTTTTTTGCGCTCAAAGCCTCGAGCGCGAAGAACGTGATGGCGCCGAAGATCAGTATGCTGAACACAACCAGAAGCCTCGCTTCGCTCTTTTTCATTGCTGCCATGTGATGATTCTAAAAGGGACGGTTGGGGTAGAGTAGTTGGGCGGGTTAGTTCGAGGCGACCTCTGCGTCCTTCCGCTTGCCGAAAATGGCGAAATCGACGGTGCCATCTTTGCGCTTGGTGTTGTATTTGGGACGCTTCTCCCAGGTCCATGCGTAATCGCTAAGCTCCTCCGCCTTGAACACGAGACCACCGTATTTGTTGGCCTCGTTCGAGTTGGATGCCTCACCCTCGATGCGCAAAGTATCGCCCTCGATGGAGAAATTGGTGAAGCGTACACCCTTCTCCGGGAGGAGCCCGGACACACGGTGGAACAGCTCGATCGGGAAATGCGGAATTTCGATCGCCCGCTTCACCAGATCGTATTTACCCCGAAATTCGGGAATCCAGACGGCCTGCGGGCGCAGGCGATTCATGCTGAGCTGAAGTTTTTTGGACTCGGCGGTCTTTTGATACAGTTGCCAGAAATTCCAGCCGAGGCCGGCGACCCACAACACGGCAACCCCCATTAGAACCATTCCGATCTTGCGTCGGCGCTCGGCGGCGACCCGCTGCAGTGCGACCACCGCGGGGAGTAGCTTGGAACCTTTTTCGGGGAGCACAGGGGCTGGGCGCAGGTCACGCAGCACACGGATGCCGAGCTTCTCCTCCGCCAGTGCAACGGTTGGCTCGTCCACGCCTTCGACCCACAACATTATCCCTGCCGGATTGTCGATCACGCCTTCGCCTTCGAGCTGCATCATGAGGCATTTGATTTCACGCACAGCCTCCTCATCGATCTCCTCGGCACTGAGCGCCTGGAAGTGCACGATGGAATCGTCACGTGTGATCGCCAACACCATGCGCCCGAGCTCTTTCCAGACGGTGACATGGTTGCTCGGCAGCACGAGGAAGCGCGCACTGACATCGAAGTGCTGCGGGCTCTGTTTCGGCAGCGAGAGCTCGTAGCCCTCGGAGAGGACGGTGGCCAGCACGAGCGAGCGGCCGTCTTGGCGCAGCGCGACGCGGTGGTCGACCAGCTGGCCTGCGGGGTTGCCAGGCTTCACGCCCAGCCCCTCGAGGTGCATGTCGACCACGCCCTTGACGACAGTCTTGTCCTCCGAGCTAGCCCACACCGGAACGGCGAACGATGAGACGATCGGGAACGCGAAGTATGTCGCGGATTTAAATGGCCGCACAACGCTGCCATCTTCCATCTCGGCGGTCTCGGCCAACTCGAAAATGCCCGA
>JBLHKE010000253.1:0-10016 GCA_047619485.1 Verrucomicrobiales bacterium
GCTAGTACAGTTGGAGTTGAATGGAGGTATCGCAAACGCGCGTGTGCTCGGTCCGAGTTGGACGCAAGCCGAAAAGCTGACGCTCTACGCCAACGGCGTTGCCGTCGAGACACTGGAAATCGCCGAAGCCGATGCAACTAGGCCCGGCCTGAAGTTTGAGCACACCTGGCCGCTGGCGAATTTCTCTGGAAAGACTTTTCTCGTCGCAGTCGCCGAAGGTCCGGGGATCACCGAACCCTTCTGGCCGATGATGCCGCCATACCAAGCAAGCAGCCCGGAGTTTAAGCCATTCGTCATGGGGATCAGCCCGGTGCGGTGGGTCGAGCGGAAGTAAAGGCCTGGCCTACTTCGCAACCTTTGTTTTTCTCAAAAGTTTCCCGTCGGTGGTGTGCTGGCTCAAGGTTCAGGTGTCACCATTGGTTTCCCCCAGGGTCAGACCCGTGCTGCCGTGCCTCTGGGGAAATTACCAGACGCCGCTCTTGTGCTCGGGGTTTTCCTGTCGGCCGTAGGATGAAAACACGATGTCGATGCTTGCCTCTTCGATAATCGGATAGAGAAACTCGCGAGAGCCTCCACCGTTCTTGTACTTGAAAAACGGCTGCTTCTTCATGAAGGCGACGCGCCATTTGGCGGGTTGTTGGAGCGTTTTGCTAAGCCAATCCTTGGGGAATTGGGATTCCTGATAGCCCTCTGTGTTAAGACCGATGAACTGGATATCGCCGACTATGAATGAATGGCAATCCTCGTCGAGATTGTCAGCGAAGGCATTGTCGAACCAGTGACTGAAGGTGCTCCACTTGCGGTTCTCGTGGTTCCCTTTGACTGCATGCCACGGGATGTGACGCATCGATTTGCCGGCGCGCTGGATAAAGAGACGAAACTCGTCGTTGGTCGAATTCTGCACCAAGACACCGCCCACGAGCACAAATTCTGGCTTCAGGGCTAAGGTGGTCGCGAGCCGGTCTCGCTGCTAGCGGATGGCAAAAAAGTGCAGGTCCGTGACGAAGGCGAATCGGTAGAGTCCGGTAGCTGCATGGGTGTGAAACAGGTATACTTTGCTCACTGCCGCGCCAGTTCTAACGCGATAATAATAGCTCGAACCCGGTTTGAAACCCTTGAGCGAAACCTCATGAAGGATGGCTCGCCTATCGGTGGCGCGCCCATCACAGTCGGCGGCGGGGATGATCTTCGGAGCCGCCGGGAAAACCCCGCCGAGCGAAACCTACGGCGCAGCACTCATCGGTTGTGGCGGTCGTGGCCTCCAATGGATCAACTGCCGTCCTAAAGACCCAACGAGTATCCCTCGCGGTAGTTGCGGCGTACGTAGGCGTTCGCGTCATCATCATTGGTCACCTTCAAGGCGGCGCTGTCCCACATCAGCCTGCGGTCGGGAAAGCGGGTAGCGAGGTTGCCGATCAGAACCATCTCGGTCAATGGACCGGAGTAGCTGAAATTTGAAGTCGCTGGCTTGCCGCCCTTGCACGCCTGGAGCCAGTCTTGCTCGTGGCCACCCTCACCCTTCGGCACGCGGCGGAACTTCTTCTCAGGCTTGCCAACCTCGCGCAAGAGTTCTTCTGGGAGCAGGCGTGGGTTCCTGCCGTAGCAACCGCAGACGAGCTTGCCCTTGTCACCGATGAAAAGCGCGCCGCCATCTGCATCCCCCATCTGGCGGCCCTCGAGTTCGTCCGGCCGCGGCGGCATCAAGCCACCGTCCCACCAAGTGAGATTCACTGGTGCCATCTCGCCACGTTTTGGAAATTTGTAGCGTACGATCGAGGAACGCGGGTAACACTCGTTCTTCGGATCGGTCTTTTTCCAGAACCCTTCCCAGTAGGTCGAGATATTACCCTCGACACTCGTGGGAGCACCAAGGTCCAGCGCCCAGAAGACTGGATCAAGCACGTGGCAACCGAGATCGCCGAGGGAACCAGTGCCGAAATCCCACCACGCGCGCCACTTTTGCGGGTGATACTCCGGGTGGAATGAACGCTGGGAAGCTGGCCCGATCCACTTGTCCCAATCCATGCCCTCCGGCGCTTTCGGAGTGTCGTTCGGACGTGCCACTTCGATTCCCTGCGGCCAGACTGGACGATTTGTCCAAGCGTGAACTTCGCGCACTTGCCCGATCGCCCCAGCTTGGATCCACTCGGCGATGATACGCGTGCCCTCACCGGAGTGACCCTGGTTGCCCATCTGGGTGACGATCTTGTGCTCGCGTGCGGTCTCAGTTAACACCCGCGCTTCGTGCACCGAGTGCGCCAGCGGTTTCTGCACGTAGACGTGCTTGCCAGCGCGCATGCAGTTCATGGCGATCACCGCATGTGAGTGGTCGGGCGTCGCAATGATGACGGCATCGATATCCTTCTGCTTGTCGAGCATCTCGAGGTAGTCGGTAAAGACTTTTGCCTTCGGATGCGCCTTGATCGTCTTCGCTGAAAGTCCTAGATCGAGGTCGCACAGGGCGACGATGTTCTCACTGGCGCACTGCGCGACATTGTGCGCGCCCATTCCGCCGATACCGATCGCCGCGATGTTGAGTTTCTCATTGGCACCTGCCCCGTGCACGGCAGGTCGGGGGAGAGAAAGAGCCGCTGCTGCTGCTGCGCCGCGAGTTACAAATTGGCGTCGTTTCATTGTAGTTCTTCTTGTTTGGGATTTAACGTTTGGGATTTTCGCCGAGCAGATACTCGCGCATAAACTCATCTGCACGCTTTGCAGAGCCAGATTCACCGGCTCCGGAAACGCCGTGATTTCCGCCTTCGACTAGGTGCATCTCGGTCGGCACCTCCGCCGCCTTCAGTGCTGCCTCCAGCACCTTAGCATGTTCTACCGGTACGATGACATCGGCATCGCCGTGTACGATCAGGAACGGTGGATCGTCACTGGATACAAAGGTCAGCGGCGAGACGTCCTTTTTCTTCTCGGCTGACATTTCCTCCGCATCAGTTCCCGGCTCGTAGCCGAGAAGCTGCCGGTAAGCCGGGTGCTCGTGCTTGATCTTGCTGAGCAATCCCCAATCGGTGGGGCCGGCGAACGGAATTGCGAACGACACCCGCGACGACTGTCGCTCGACCGGATCTTTCGACTCGGGCATGGCCTCATCGTCTTGCAGAGCGACGTAGGCAGAGAGATGGCCGCCTGCCGAACCTCCGGTCACGCCCATGCGCTTCGGGTCGATGTTCCACTTCTTCGCGTTTTGCCGAATGAACTGGATCGCCCGGGCACAGTCATCGACCTGCGCCGGGTGCGGGGCGACATCGGTGAAGCGGTATTCGATCGAGACCACTGCGAGCCAGCCCTCAGCGTGCGCCGTTGCCAAGAACCCGGGAATGTGATTCTTCGAACCGCCGCGCCAACCTCCGCCGTGGATGTGAACCATCACCGGCGCGGGCTTGTCGGTTTTCGCCGGATAAAAATCCAGCACCTGGCTGGCGTGCTCGCTGTCGTAGGCGATGTCCTTCAGGACTTTTCCCTGACCGAAGCCCGACGCGACAGTGAGCAGGAGGATGAGAGGGCTGAGGAGACTCAATTTCACAATACGGATCCTACGGAGTTGGAACCTTCACGGCCACCGTAAAGTTTGGATCGAGCGGGGCCATCACACCCGAAGAACGGACCGATTCTGAGATCGAAGGCTTCCAAGTGACGCTTGATTGATTCGGATTATGAAACTCAGTAGTAGATGCATTCCAGCCTCGCCCTCTCACTCATCGCCCTCAGCCTCGCGAGCCAGCTGCACGCTCAGGATTCAATCCCGCTGATCAAAGCGAAAGACTCGGAGAAAGTCTGGAGTTTCAACAACGGCGCGGAGTTCCCGGGAGCCACCGGATCGCTGGAATCCATCCCCGATGCAGGCAAAAATGGAACTGCCAGTCTCAAGCTGGTCGGTGATTTCACCGGCGGGGGGGGGTATGTGCAGGCGGGTCGGAACATTCCTGACGTGGACATCCGTGAGCTCTCGATGTGGGTGAAATGCCCGGGCATCGAGAAGTTTACACTGCGCCTCAACGACTCCAGCGGACAGACGCATCAAATCAATCTAAAGGCGGAAAAGTCTGCCGACTGGCAGCGGATCGATTTGCCTCTCGAGCGATTTTTCGCGCGCCGGGGTCAGGCAGATGCCGTCACCAGCATCGCCAAGTACGAGTCATGGGGTGGTGCGAAGGATGGTAACTGGCACGGCCCTGCGAAGGCGATCTACCTCCTGCTGGGAAATGAAGGCACGAACCAAGTTCGCACCCTCTGGCTGAGCGATGTCACCATTGTTTCAAAACCGAAGCCAGTCGCGGAGATCAAGTCGTCGGTTCCCATCGGCGCCCTCGAAGACTGGAATTTTTCCAATGGCGCGGAGTTCGCCGGTGCGAAAGGTTCGCTCACTCTGGCACATGGCAAGCATCTCAAACTGGCGGGCGACTTTACTGGCGGTGGCGCCTACGTGGCAGCCGTCCGCAATCTCGAACGCCTCCAAACCAAGCAGGCACCGCTGTTGAAAATGCGGACGAAGACCAGCAACGCCAAATCGGTGAGCCTCCAACTCGTCGATGGCAGCGGTCAGACCCACCAGCAGAAGGGCGTTCTGATCAAGGCAGATGGCGAGTGGCATGACCTGACGATCCAGCCGGAAAAAATTGTTGGCGGTGAACACTGGGGAGGTGCGAATGATGGCAAATGGCATGGAGGAATCCGCCTGATAGCAATCTCGGTCACCAGCGGTTCAGGTGTGGCAACGAAACGCCCCGAACTGCTGCTTAGCGACATCCACGCTGAGGTTCTCATGCCGGTTTTTGCACAGAAGGCTGCAATGCAGGAAGGTTTTGACGACGAGGAGCTCGATGACTGGAAAGTCAGCAAAGGGGTAGAAGTCCAAACGGGAGCACTAGTTCTCAAGAGATCGCTCAATGAGATTGCGCAGCATCTTAGCGCTTCCAGTCCCAAGTTTGACGCGACCAGCGGGCAATGGCAGGTCGCCTTAAAATGTCGGGCGGATCTGCATTCCCCGGACAACTCTTACAACGCCGTCGTGCAAGTTGAGTGCCTCGATCAGAGTGGCAAGGTGATCGAACGCATCCCGGTCGCAGAAGTCTTCGGCAAACGCGATTGGAAAGAGGTGGAAAGGTTGGTCGACTTGCCTGAGGGAACGGTTAACGCCAGAGTCCATACGCAGCTCAACAAGAGCTACGGGAAGTTTGAGATCGATGACATCAAAGTGTCCTACCTCGCACCAAAGCTGCGCCGCGACGAGCGAATTTCCCGCCTGCTCTTTTCCACCGCACGGCTCGGCAACCTCCTTTTTCCCGAAGATTCCCGCATCGTCGATGTCCGAGTGGAAGCACGCAAAGCACTGCGCGACAACCAACTCGAACTCACCTACGAGGTTCGCGACTACTGGGGCTCCGAGCACGTTCTGCCACGCACTACGATCTTGAAATCTGCCGGCAAGCAGGGCGATCAGTTCATCTACGAAGGCCGCATCGATCTAAGCAAGGCACCGCTCGAGATTGGCCGCTACTACGAGGTCCATGCATCGATTCCAGGCAGCGATGCCCTGACTGAGCCGTTCCGCAATCACACCTCGCTCGCAATTCTCCCCGAAGCCGTCACACGCAAATACAAACCGGAGGAGATCCCCTTCACCAGCCGCAACTGGGACAACCGAATCAGCGAATACATCCGGCTCACCGATCGGCTCGGCATCCGCATCTGCGGTCTGTGGGGAGGCTGGTCGGACACGGCTCCCTACAAGCCGGACGCTCCCGGACTTAAACTCTGCCGCGAACTCGGCATGGGCTGGCTCAGCAACACACCAATCGCCACCATCGAGCGCGGCGAGAGCAAATACTCCGACGAGGCGTTGCGTCAGGGTGTGCGCAACTTTCTAAAATCGTACGGGGACGAGAGGCCGCTGATCATCAACCTCGGCAACGAGCCGCACGGCAAAGGCGATGTCGTCCTGCGAAATGTCGCTGCTTACAAAGTCGTCTACGAGGAGATTAAGAAGATCGATCCGAGCATTCCGGTCGTCGCCACCTCGGTCGAGCCGAACGAGGAGTATTTTAAAGCTGGCTACGGAAAGTGGTGCGACGCCTATGATTTCCACATCTACGAAACCGCGCCCAATGTCCGTCGCACGATGGAGGCGTATCGCTCACTGATGAAAAAATATGGCGTCGAGAAACCTCTCTGGTCGACCGAACTCGGCCTGAACAGCCAGGGGCAACCGCGCCACACCGTGGCGGTGGAGGTATTCAAGAAACTCAGTTCGTTCTTCGCCGCCGGCGGCCAGAACGTCTCATGGTTCGGCTTGCTCTACCCGGACGCCGAAGGAAAACTACACGGCAGCTCCGGCGATTCCCACAACGTGTTCGACTGCCGCTTCAACCGCTACAGCCCACGCCTCGACGCGATCGCCTACTACAACATCGTCAACGCCATCTCGATCAAGAAATTCGTCGAGGAGAAAAGCTACGCAGGGGGCACGAGCGCCCTCCTGTTCAGAGATCGCGATGACAAATGCCTTCAAGTGGTCTGGAACGAGGAGGTCGAAGAGGATGTGTTTCTCCCGCTGCCCGGAGTTGGCAAAGTCGAAGTCATCCGAATCGATGGCCGCCGGACGAGCCTCGATGCAGCACAGAAAGGAATCTCGCTGCGGATCACCAACGACCCGATGCTCGTGCTCTATGAAGGAAATACGCCGCTGGCTGCAAAGCTCGGAGCTGCCCAGGCGAAATTGATTTCTCCACCTGCGGAGCTGAAGCGCGGCGAGAAAGTCGATTTTCGCCTGACAGGAAATGCGAATGTGATCGCGCCAGCATTCTGGACCGTGCAAAAATCGGGCGAGCGATCTACCCTAACACCACCAAAATCCAGCGCCGTTCGCGAAGCCGAAGTCATCCTCCGGCTGCCAGTTAAGCGTGGTGAATTGATCTACCGCATTCCAATCAAGTAACCGTAGGATGGGTCTCTGACCCGTCCGTCATCTATTTTCGGATGGGTCGGAGAACCATCCTACGCCGAAAAACGAATAGTGCGTCTGCATAGACGACTACGCCGCGCCCCACCAGCCGACAAGTGGGAGCTAGAGCCTCTTAATCCAGAGGTTCCTCCAGCGACACTTCGCATCCTTCGGCCATCCACCGCCACCGTGAACCTGCACCGCAATACTGCCGGCGGGACCAAGGGTTTTCACTACATTCTCTTTGTTGTATCCGGGACCGACGTAGGTCGCGCCATCGAAATCACAAACCTTCTCGCCATTGATCCACGTCGTGATGTGCGGGTGCTCGCCGACACAGAGCACCCTGATCTCGTTCCACTCGTTCACCTTGTAGAGCTCGCAGTATTTCTCCCCGGAGATCGAATACGTGATCGGCGGTTTCTCGCCCTTGTCGACGTGCTTCAATCCAGTGAGCTTGCCATCTTTCATCTCTCCGTTGATATCGAACGGCCTCGTGTTGAAACCGCCAGTGCCCTCGCCGTAGATATGCCCGACGTTGCCCCCGTCGTGGTAGTCGACCATCATTTGCAGACACTGCCCGCCGTCATTGGATCGGAGGAAGAGGCCGCTGCAGACGCCCCAGTCGGGCTTGATCTCGAGCCGCAGCTCGAAGTCGCCAAATTTCTCGTCCGTCAGGAGAATACCACCGTTGCCTGAACCCGGCGGGTCTTGCGCGCCAGTGATAGTGCCATCCTCGGCAAGCCAAATACCGCCCGTCCCGTGTCCGATCTTGTTCGGATTCTTGTGACAGCCTTTCAAGGTCTTGCCATCGAAAAGCGACACAAAACCCTCCTCGACATCCCCCTTCGACTACCAGCTCGCTTGCGCCTTCGCCAGTTGTTCCTTGCTCAGCCCGAATGCTTTCAGCACACCCGTCGCCATCATCTTGTTACCATTCAAATTCATGTGAACGCCATCGGAGGTGAAAACCCGCCCGTCTGGCTTCCCTCCGCCTGCGGTTTTGATCCCCACCTGCATGTCTGCATTCAGATCCGCCAGCAGGCAGTTCTTCTGCTTGGCAAGATCTCTCAGAAACTTGTTATACTCCGCGAGTTTCTGATTGTTCCCGATCGGCTCGTCCTCACTGATCATCGTTGAGGTCAAAAGCACCACCTTGACACCCGCCGCGGCGCACTTGTCGACGATCTCGGTAATGTTGATTTTGTACTGATCGAGCGGAACTCCGTTGGCACCATGCCATACGTCGTTCACGCCACAGCTAAGAGTCATCCAGTCCGGCTTCTCGTCCAAGGCATCGCGATTTAGCCGCTCCAGCATCTGGTCAGACTGGTGGCCACCGATCCCCGCGGGGATTGCCTCGACCTTCACGCCCGCCGCTTCCAAACCGCGGATCACCAGCCTCACGTAACCGTTGGGCGCCGCTCCAGCCTGCGTGATCGAGTCGCCCATGAAGGCGATCTTCTCGCCACTCTTGACCGGCAGTGATCCATCGCTGCCGACGGCGCGCAGCTTCATGTTACGGAATGCGACCTTGCCATGATCTCCTTGGAACACGAGGTGACCTCTATCGAACTTGGCGAAGTTCTTCATCCCACCAAACTTACTCTCCGCCACACGCTTGTTAAAGTCATCGCTTCCGAGAATGTATTCGAAATACTTTACCCCGTTGATCTCGTGGACACACTTTTCGGGCGTGATCAAGAGTCGCAACCGGTTCCACTCCCCGGCGGGTTTGGTGGCATCGACCGGTTTGCCTGTCTTCGGATCGACCTCTGGTTTGTAGAGGCCGTAGAGCCAGCCGCAGCGCTCGGGATCGGAGGCCTTGGCGTTGTCCTCGAGTTGGAATTCCGGACCCGTCGCCCACGCGGCGCCGTCCTTCGGAGAGGCGTGATACATGATCCCGCTGTTCGCGCCCTCACCCATCTTGAATTCTAGATCGAGTTCGAACCAGTCGTACTGGCCAGCCGTCGCCAAATCGCCAGCGTTGTGCGGATCGACACAGGAGAGCGCACCATCCTGCACCTGCCAACCCGGCCGGATCTTATCGCTCCTGAAATTGTGCCAACCTTCGAGATCCTTGCCGTTGAATAGCAATCGCCAGCCGGCATGCTTTTCTGCAGGAGTTAGAGTGTTGAGTTCCGCATCCAGCGCTTTTGCAGAAGAGGCAGTGAGCGCGAGAAGACGAGAAGGGTTTGGGTCACGGTGTTCATCTGAATTTCGTCTTCGAGGGTAGGCTGATCCGTGCCCAGCATGATACAGAAAAAAGGTCAGCAGACATTACAGCTTTGTTATGCGGCGCGTCCATTCGATTGGCTTCGTCTTACCACGTAGCCCGGCTTCGCACCCCTTTGCGCCCGAAGACTTCCCTCCAGCGTTAACCGGGCAGATCCGACTCCGATACTCGTTGCTTGAGCTTCGGCTTGTCCAACGAGTCAACTTGAACCGTTTCAAATCGTCGCCCAACCAAACTCCGACTCAATCCGTCGTCATAGGGATGCCTTCAACCTAACGAACTGGCGCCCCGCAGCCGATGATCCCTGCCAAATCACCGTGCTCGTGCCATCGCCATTGGGAGATTCTCCCGTGAACGTGAACTCGCCTGCTATCGGTGTCCACATGTTCAGATCAGTGGAGACTTCGAGCTCTAAGGTAACGTCGTCGCTGGCGAGATTTCTCGAATAGCTGAACCGAAATCCGCCTGAGAGGCTGATACCCGAGTCGGAAATCGAATCGCTGGTGCCTAAGGCATATTCCAAGAGAGCAGCCACGCCATCGTTGTCATCGTCGGCAAATGGATCACCACTGAAGGTGGTAGCATCGCTGATCGCCGGATTTCCGTTCAGAGCGGTGCTGAGGCGCCAGCTGGATGACAGGTTGTGATCGGGGCTGCTGTCGGGAGCGATCAGAACTAAGCTGTAGCCATCGCCGTCTGCAGCGGCTGGCCAGGGTAGCTTGTCATCGTAGGTGAAGCGCTGGATGTCTGTGCCCCCCGCATCGACCAGGGCGATCTCTTCACCGCTGTTGGCTAGTTGCGCGGAGTCGCTCAGTTGGTACTCGCCGA
>JBLHKE010000254.1:0-10009 GCA_047619485.1 Verrucomicrobiales bacterium
TCCCGTTCGGCATCGGGTGCAAGTGGCGTAGGTGGATCGCGGAGAAGCCGCGACCACTCTCACGAGCGACGTCGACCGCCTCGCGGATCGGCCCCCAGGTGGAACCCCAGCCGATCAGGAGCACTTCGCCTTCGTCGGAGCCGTGGATCTCTGGCAGAGGAAGCTCGGCGGCCATCCTCTTGATCTTCTCACGACGGCGGATCGTCATCTTCTGGTGCAGCTCAGGATTCGACGATGGGTGACCCCACTCGTCGTGCTCCAAGCCGGTGACGACCGGATATTTTCCGCCGGCCATCTTCGACCCCGGCGCCGCGTGATGCGTCTGGGCATCCAGCGGGTAGGGCTTGAATTCCTCGCCACGTGTCGAGGTGTCGAGCTGTGCGTCGACGACGACCTTGTCGAAATCCGGTTCCTTGAAAGCCTCGATGCGGCTCGATAGTGCCTGGTCGCTCAAGATGATCACTGGCGTGCTGTATTCTTTTGCGATGCGCGCGGCCTCGAGCGCGATGTAGAAGCAATCCTCGACATCCTTCGGCGCGAGCACGACCCGCGGGGTGTCGCCGTGACTACCATAGATCGCCTGCATCAGATCGCTTTGCTCGACGCTGGTCGGCAGGCCGGTGGACGGACCACCGCGCTGCACGTTGACCACGATGAGCGGAATTTCCGCCATCGATGCGTAACCGAGCGCTTCCATCTTCAGTGAAAGACCCGGTCCGGAACTACCGGTGACCGAAAGGTGCCCCGAGTAGGCGAAACCGATCGCCGTGGAGACGGCGGCGAGTTCGTCCTCGGACTGCACGAACAGGCCACCGTATTTCGGCAACTCGCTGCGCAAGGTCTCCATGATGGAAGACCATGGTGTGATGGGATAACCAGCGCCGTAGCGGACGCCAGCCGCGAGCAATCCATAGCTCATGGCGGTGTTGCCGTCGGTGGTGACACGGTGCTCGTCGAGCGACTCGCCTGGGTGGAACTCGTATCCCGAGCCGAAGATCGAGCCGATTTCGTGGGCGAAGCCGGAGTCGAATGCGAGCATCACGTTGCGCAAGACGTTCTCAGGCTTGCGCGCGAACTGGTGCTCGATGATGCCGACCAATTTATCGCGGTCGAGGTTGAAGACTTTCGTTAGCAATCCGAGGCAGAACATGTTCTTGCCACGGTCTTTCGAAGAACCTCCGAGTGCTTCAACCGTGAGCGACGTCATCGGCACGCCGACATAACGCACGCGCTTGTCGTCAGCATTCGGCTCGACGTGATCGGAATCGTAGAGGCAAACACCGCCATCGCGCAGATCCGAGAGGTGGCTGTCGTAGCTATGCTGGTAGAATGCCACCAGCACATCGGCCTCGTCGCCCGAGGTGAGCACCTCTCCAGAACCGATGTGAACCTGGAAAATCGAGGCACCGCCAGAGATCGTCGACGGGATCGTCATGTAGGTCATCACCTCCTGGGCGGTGCGCCCGGCTAGGCGCCCGAGGAAACCGCCGATCGACTGAATGCCGTCTTGAGAGTTTCCGGCAAGGCGGATGACTGCGTTTTTAATATCTTCAGGTTTACCTGAAGGCGGCTTGGTATCGGGGATCGCGGTGGCGCTCATGGGGAAAATAAGGACGCAAAGATGAACCAGAAGAATCCGCAAAGCAAGCACTACAGAGGCGGAAAATTGGGACTCGAAATGCGGGGGTTCAAACCTGCCTTAATACCCTGAAACAACTGCCTGGATAGAAGAATCGCCCCGATCCTCTCGAATTTCACTTCGTCCCGCGATCCAGATCGATACGATCCCATCATGAAAAGAACTCAAGAGGGTAGCTCCGATGGCGAAGGAATCGACTCGGATGACATCCCCGAGGCATTGCCAGCTCAAGCGGAGTGGTCGCCACAGGCCATCACCCCACGCAAAGGCCAGTTAGGAGGACTGTTCCTGGTGAAATTGGGAAGAGGAGTCAGAAAGCGCGACGTAGATGGAGCTTGTCAGTAAATAACTCCTACAATCTGCTGGTTATTTTGGCCATCACCCGCGTTCGCTTCCAACTCAAATAGCCCGCTAAAATCGCTGAAATCTGCCTTGGTGCTGGCTAAAATCGCTGCGCATCTTTGTATGACTTATTTCCTGACAAGCCCTTAGGTTGCCGGACATGGGCGAGACGCCCATGCTCCTTGGTCGTATTTGCGGATCGATTGGACTCAGCTGAATTCGAGAGCTTGGCGGCAGTTGGCACTTGGTGATGATGGATCGAGCGGTAGCACCATGACCGATCTCTCCCCGCCACGTTCGTGAATAGATTTCGGGTCGTGCCGCCGAGGAACTCACAGGGCGAATGTCACGCAACCGTTCAAGACGCAATGCTCGAGTTACCAGCCTCTCGCACGTGAATTTCGTGGCATGCATCGTGCTAAACGGGAAACCATGAAATACGGATTTCTTCTCGATATGGACGGTGTCATCTACCGCGGTACTAAATTGATTCCTGGCGCGCAGGAATTCATCAGGCGCCTGCGTGAAACTGACACGCGTTTTCTCTTTCTCACCAACAACAGCCAGCGCACGCGTCGGGATGTTGCCATGAAGCTCTGCAGGATGGGGGTTGACGCAACCGAGCGCGACATCTTCACCTGCAGCATGGCCACCGCCCGATTCGTCGCACAGCAGAAGCCCGGCGGCTCGGCGTATGTGATCGGTGAGGGTGGACTGCTCAATGCGCTACACCTGAACGGCTACTCGGTCGTCGATGACAATCCCGATTACGTCATCGTCGGAGAGGGTCGTACCATGACCTTTGAGATGATCGAGAAGGCGGTGCGCCTGGTAGCCGGTGGCGCACGGCTGATCGCCACCAACCTCGATCCGAACTGCCCGACGGAGGCAGGGATCCGTCCGGGCTGTGGCGCGATCGCTGCGATGATCGAGAGCGCGACTGGCAAGAAAGCATTCTCGGTCGGAAAGCCTAGTCCGGTGATGATGCGGAGTGCGCGCAAGCAACTCGGGCTCACCAGCGAACAGACGGTGATGGTCGGCGACACGATGGAGACGGATATCCTCGGTGGCGTCGGGCTTGGCTATCGCACGATTCTCGTCACCTCAGGTGGAACGGCGAGGGAAGATCTGCAAGACTTCGCCTACTCCCCAGATTTGGTATTGGATAGCGTCGCGGACATTCCCGAGATCCTACGATTCCCTGAACGGCTGAGCAATCATGTTGCCCCACGAGAGCGCGAGAGGACTGGTGTGCTGGTGTAGGCTGGGGCGATCGGGTGCTCACCTGCCCTCAGCAGGTCGTTGCCCGCGTCCGTAGGCTGCGGACGCCCCCATCCCAATTTCTTCGAAATGCGGGCTAGGTTTCCTACCCCAAGTATGCAAATTTTGGGCACCTCGATCACCGCTCCATGCCGTCAACACCCAAGCCGCCAGCTGCGCCCCCCTCGCGCGAGCCGAAGCGCCGCCGCCTCGGGTGGACGCGCCGGTTCGGCTATTTCTGCGGATGGCTCGTGCTCATCGCGATCTGCCTCGCCGGCCTGATCGCCACGCTCGGCTGGATCGGGTTTAAAAACGTCACCCCAATCGCCAACCTCGCGCGCACGAAATTGGCGGGCGACTACCCGATCGAGATCGGCTCGATCACGTTTCCCGAAAAAGGTCTGATCGAGATCCGCGATGTCACCATCGACCTCCCGGAGGAGGGTGGCCGGGCGGGAAAAATCGATCGTATCCTGCTGCGCTACGATCCGGCGAAGCCACTCGACGCACACGCGCGATCGCTGGTCATCGAGAACCCCGACTTCACCCTCGACGACCGCCTGCTCGGCATGTTCGCACCGAAAGACGAAGACAAAGATTCGGCTCCGATGGATCTCAGCTGGGCACAGCTCGACCAACTGAAAATCATCAACGGCACCATCAACCTTGACCTGCAAGGCATTCCGAAGGGGACCTGGCACGTCGACCTCGAAGCGGAGGACATCGACCTATCGAGCCAAGGAAATCTACTGAGTGCCAGGCCGCAGCGAGTCACCCTGCGCGATATTTTGGTAGAGGATCCAGCCGGCGGTGATCACCCACCACTGATCAAGGTAGCCGAACTCACCGCCGACCTATCGCTCAACAAAGACTTCACGTCCGGCGCCGTCGCCTCGCTCAAACTGACAAAGCCTGTGGTGTATTTCTCGCCGAAACTGATCGCCGCGCTCCAGCCAGAATCCGCGAGCGCCAACCCGAGTAGCCAAGCAGAGGCCACCCCGGCGGACGAGAACCCGATGCGCTGGACCATTGAACAGATCATCCTCGAGGATGGATTCTTTTCTATGAGCGACTTCTACGACACTCCCGATGTCAGCTTCAAGCATAGCGGGGTCTTCACCGACCTCAGCTGGTCGAGCGACGCCGGGCTCGCCTGGCCGACGCGCCAGGAGACCGCCATCACCGACCTGCGCCTCGACGCTCACGCGCTGCCTGCCGACGAGAGCAACTCGCCACATCTCGCAACCTTCGAACGGATCGAGATCGCCGGTGTGCCCGATGTGTTTTTTGAGACTGGCTGGATCGACAAGATCGTCACGCGGCACCCAAAAATCTACGTCACCGAGGAGAACATCCGCCGTTTCCTAACAGAGGCACCCAGCGCCCCCTCCAAGCTCCTCATGCCGCCCACCAAAGCCGCTACCACGCCCGCCGCCAGCGCAGCCGCCGCGGGCGAGCCCTACACCATCCGCGTGCGCGAATTGGAGATCGCCGACGCGGATGTGACCATCGAGGCCGAGGGATTCATGCCCGGACTCCCAGAGACCACTTTCAAACTCAACATCCGCGATGCCGACGACCAGTTCGCTCCCGACAGCGACATCTCCTACATCCTCAGCGCCACCGAGTTACACGTTCACGAACCCGGCTCGACCGAGGCGATCGTTAGCGGCAAGGAGATCCTGTCCGAATTTTCCGCCCACGAAGTGCAGAACGAGATGCGTATCGAGAGCGTCACCCTCTCCGGCATCCAAGTTCGCATTGGCGAAGAGATCGACAAACTGATCGCCAAGCTCAACCCGCCGGCCGACGACCGGCTCAGCATTCCGCCATTGGCTCCCGGGCTCGACCAAAACCGTGGCGAACCGATTCCCGACCCACGCCTCGACCCCATCTTTCCGCCAGAAGACACCAGCCCAGAGTGGATGATCGGCTCGCTCGACCTCAAGGCGACACGCTTCACGCTCGAAAACTTCATCCCCGGCCTGCCCTACGTCCCGCTCGTCCTCGAGACCAGGCTCGAAGAGGTTCCTCTCAGCGGGCGCTCGCGCGGCGAGGAGCGCATCCAGCGCATCGAACTGCGCAAGCTGGAGATCGCCTCCACCGCCAACTCACTCATTCCAGTGGCGAAATTAAATTCCATCTGGATCCACTTCACGATCCCTGGCCTGATCCGCAACGAGATCGAAAAAATTGAGATCGTCAACCCGGAGATCTACCTCGGCGAGCACCTATTCTGGTATGTCGACTACTACCGCAAACTCGCCGAGGCCGATGGGGCAGCAAAAGTGGCAGCCATCACACCCGCGATCGTTGAAGTAAAAAAGGCAGCGCCCGCCGCCACAGACGGGAAAGGCAAGGGCAAGATCGCCGTTGTCGAAGACGCGCTCAAGAACACCGAGATCTCCGGGTGGAAACTCAAGATGATCGAGGCCAGCTCCGGCAAGCTCATCGTCGCGCCAAAAGGTTACCCGATCGGCATCCTCCCCTTCCCCTTCACCGCCAAGACCAACCTCGCCGAGGGCAAGATCGAGCTCGATCTCAAAGTCCCGCCCGGCGACTACGTCTTCGAGCAACTCAAGCTCGAGCTGCGCGGGCTCAACGGCCAAGCATTCTTCAACTACCCGATCCGCTCCGAGAACAACAACTTCGTCCAGACCTTCCGCGTGCCCGAGCTGCGCTTCCAGCAATACGAGGCAGACGACGTCTACCTCAGCGTCACCTACGACGAGAACGGCATCTACGGGAAGCTCGGCGGCGAGGCCTACAGCGGCTACGCTGAGGGCGAGTTCAACATCTACATCGGCGAGACCTACAAGTGGGACGCCTGGGTCGCCGGCACCAAGCTCGATCTGCAGCCGATCACCGACATCCTCTCGCCCGAGAACGTCAAGGTCAGCGGCATCCTCGACGCCAAGATCATCGCCAACGGCGAGGGTTTCATCCCGGCGAAGGTCACCGGCGAGATGGAGACCTCCGGCAAATGCCACATGCACATCACCAAATTGGACGACGTCCTAGAATCGCTCCCAGAACCCCAGGTTCCGCAATTAAAAGGTCGAGTCGACATCCTCGACGCCTTCATCGAGCCGATCACCACCGGCCTGCAGGCAGCCATTTCCAAGGCGGGGATCGAGGCATTCCGCCATTACGATTTCACCAGTGGGGCGGTGAAGTTGGGGTTGGACGGACGCGACGGAAGCGCTAGCATGCTGCTCGACGGACCGGACGGGAAACGTGATCTCCTGTTCCATTTCTTCGACAAACGGGAACTCGCCGGCCCCGTGAGAAAACCATGATGACCGAACGCCCAACCGACAGTCGTAGCACCGAGTTGCACTCCGTGGGCTGCCGCACGTACACGAAGATCGCCCTAGCAGCCATCACCCTCACGCTTCCAGCCTGCGAGGCCTTCAAGGTCGACATCGGCACCGAGGATTCGATCAAACTCGACCCGATCAAAATCGAACTCGACCCGATCGACGTCAACATGCGCGTCGATGTCTACCAATACACCGGAACCTCCGAGGAGAAAAAAGAAGCGGTGAAGAAGGTTGGCGATGCCGCCGAAAACCAGCGCAACCGCATGGCCGAGGTGCAAATTTTGAAAGACAGCCGCTGGGTCGGAGAAGACCACGAGGGATTGCTGCACATCATTGATCTCCCAGCAGGGAAAGATGGCGAATGGGTGCAGCGCACCGTCGACGCGGAAAACGGCGACCGCTATTTCCTGATGATGGACAAGTCCAACTCCACCGGCGAAGCGCTCGGCGCCATCCGGCTCCAGCAGTGGCAGATCCGCACCCAGGCCGCCTACCCGGGCGAGTGGATCGAAGTCCCCGGCGGCGTCGAGGGCACCTTCCGATGGGCAGCCGCTGAAAAGAAGAAGCAGGATGACTAGCGCCATCATCGTCGCCGCCGGAAGCAGCCGGCGTATGGGCTTCGACAAACTGCTAGCCGACCTAGCTGGCAAACCAGTCCTCGCCCACAGCATCGCCGCCTTCGAGGCCTGCGACGACATCGCCGAGATCCTCATCATCACCAGCGAGGAGCGCTTCCCCATCATCCGGAAACTCGAAGCAGAACACGGATTCCGGAAAATCACCCACATCATTCCAGGCGGTGCCCAACGCCATGATTCAGTCTGGGCCGGCCTGCAGAAAGTGGATCCCGCCGCCGAACTGATCGCCGTCCACGATGGCGCCCGCCCGCTGATCACGCCCACCCAGATCACCCGCTGCATCAGGTCCGCGCAACAGCACCGCGCCGCCACCAGCGCCCACCCGATCACCGACACCGTCAAACGTGCCAACGCCCAGCACCAGGTCACCGAAGCCGTCGACCGCGAGAACCTCTGGGCGATGGAGACCCCGCAAGTCTTCGACAGCCAGCTGCTCATCGAGTCCTACAAGAAAATCATCGCCGCTGGCGAACTCGTCACCGACGAAGTCAGCGCCCTCGAAGTGCCAGTCCACCTAGTAGCCAACGACTCCCCGAACCCGAAGATCACTTTCCCGGCAGATCTGGAGACCGCAGCGAAGCTGCTCGGGTAGCATCAACTGCGTCTCCCCAATTACACAAGGGCTGGACACCCAATCTACTAGCAGGCTCCACTCGTTCAGCCTATTCTGCCATTTGCGACGCACACATTCGCGAAATCTTTGCTTAAGGGCACCTCCGAAAACCTCATGCAGGCTGGAGCTTGATAAAATCCCCGCTGTCTTCGTTGCTAAAGCGCCCACTATCACCAGATAGCTTAGGGCTTGTCAGTAAATAACTCCTACAATCTGCTGGTTATTTTGGCCATCACCGACGTTAGCTTCCAACTCAAATAGCCCGCTATAATCGCTGAAATCTGCCTTGGTGCTGGCTAAAATTCCTGCGCATCTTTGTATGACTTATTTCCTGACAACCCCTTAGCGTTTATCGCCTCGCCAGCGGGAATTTTCTCTGCGCCCCATTTCCACAGCAGGTTTCCGGAGGTGCTCTTTAAAATTTCCAAATCCCGCCACCGCTGCTAACCTCGCGAACACAATCAACGAAAAGAGGGACAGAGAGCACATGAGCGAGATCACAGAAATCATTACCCACCCCGGCGGCGCGCACAAAGACGACTTCTTGGCCTGCTGCCTAATCGCCCACCTGCACCGCGCCCCGATCACCCGGCGCGAACCGTCACCGGAGGATCTCGACGATCCTCACACGGCGGTCATCGATGTCGGTGGCATCCACGATCCCGGGCTACAGAATTTCGACCACCACCAGTTCCCCCGCGACCACCCCCCGGTCTGCGCGCTGACACTCGTCCTGCAATCGCTCGAGGCCTACGACGAGGCGGTGCTCTTCTGCGACTGGCTGCCCACCGCCGAGTACCTCGACACCCGCGGCCCGAACGACACCGCCGAGTGGCTCGGCATCGAGCGCGACGTCCTCAGCAAACTCAACTCCCCCATCGACCTCGCGCTGCTTAGCCGCTTCGAAAAATCCGTCACCCTGGTTCCCGGCGAGCCGCTGTGGGAGATCATGAGCATCATTGGCGAGGACATCCTCGGCTACCTTCGCATCATGAGCGTGCGGCTCGGTTACCTCGAGGGTCAGGCTCAGCTGTGGGAAATCGAAGCACCGCACGGCAATTTTGAAGCCCTGTTCCTCCCGCGCACCGACAACAGCGAGGGCGACTCCTCGATGGGGCTCGGCCGCTACCTGCAGAAGATCGGCAAGGCCGACAGCGTGCGCGCGCTGATCTACCCCGACCGCCGCGGCGAAGGCTACGGTTTATCACGCTTCAACGACCACCCCAGCCTCGACCTGTCGTCACTCGAAGCCGAACCGGACGTCCATTTCGCCCACAAGCGCGGGTTCATCGCCAAGACCAGCGCGACCGAAGAATCCCGCCTGCGCGAACTCATCGCCGCCGCACAGATCAGCGCCTGATCACCTACTTGTAGATCAGATAACGCTCGCGGCGCTCGGCGAATTTTTCTAGCGCAGGCTGCCAGTCGGAACGTATCTCGGCGACTGGCCGGCTGCCCAAGATGGCGTCTACCGTTGGCGCTGAAACGAGCAGCGTGTTAAGATTCTTCGTCTCCCAAGCATCCTTGTAGAGCCGTGCCAGAGCTTGCCCCAGCGTGAGACCAAGATCAACTGGGGCACAGCGTTCGCGATCTGTTACCAAGATTCGCACACCACCACACACCTTCCCCCTGTGGACGCTGCTCGTCGGGGTAAAACGCACCGGCACGAAGCCCAGCCCCGGCAGTTCCGCTGCCCGCAATTCCCTCGCCAGCGCATCCGGGTCAATGAATGGGGCACCTACCAACTCGAACGGTGCCGTCGTGCCCCGCCCGACCGAGAGGTTGGTAAACTCTAACAAACCCACACCAGGATAGAGGATCGCCTGGTTCAGATTGCGGATGTTGGGCGAAGGATTTTTCCACGGCAGCCCGGTCTGGTCGAAAAACATCGAGCGCTTCCAGCCCTGCACCTCGACCACCTCCAGCTGCAACTTTGGATAGCGTTCCGCACGGAACATCTTTGCCAACTCGCCAACCGTCATCCCATGGCGCAGCGGGATGTCGTGGAAGGCCGTGAACGACTGCTTGCCGTCGCGCAACGGACCATCGACAACGTGCCCCCCGATTGGGTTGACGCGATCGAGCACGACGAAGCCGATCCCAGCCGCCTCGGCCGCCTCCATGCACAGCCCCATCGTCGAGATGTAGGTGTAGAAGCGACAGCCGATGTCCTGGATGTCGAACACCAAGGTAT
>JBLHKE010000255.1:0-9991 GCA_047619485.1 Verrucomicrobiales bacterium
ACGCCCTTGCGGACATAGTCGTTCAGAAAAGAATACGCAGTACGGTCGCGCTCCTTCTCGTTGCTCATCGTCAGCAGGCCACTGGTCTTGTCCACCACCAGAATGTCGCGGTCGTCATGCAGGATCTTGATTCCCCGTGGCTGGTGTCCGCGCTTCTTTTTGACGTCTCGTTTCGGTTTCTTTCTGCGCGCTGACATGATGCTTGGTTGTTCCATCGCACAGAGTGTCCGAGTAGCGAACCGCATTTTGCAAGATCCTCGGGAAATCTTAGCCCAGTCGGCGGCGAGATTTCTCGAACGATCAAGGTTTTTTTCGGCTTGGTGCCAGTGGTGGTGGAGCTATGCTTATCAGCGATATGCCTTCCTCCAACAGCGACTCACCCACCGAGAGCATTGCTTTACTCATCGACGCAGACAACGCGCCGGCGCGGAAGATCGAGTTTATCATGACCGAATTGGCACGCCATGGGGTGGTCAATATCCGCAAGGCCTATGGGAACTGGAAGAAACCGGGCCTGGCTGGTTGGGAGCGGGTGTTGCACGAATATGCAATCCAACCGGTGCAGCACTTCGATCTCGTGAAGGGCAAGAACGCGACGGACATGGGGCTGCTGATCGATGCGATGGACATCCTCTACACGAAGTCGGTCGACACGTTTTGCCTGGTCTCGTCAGATAGCGATTTCACACCGCTGGTGCACCGGTTGCGGGCGGATGGGAAAGAGGTGATCGGGTTCGGCGAACAGAAGACCCCGGAGCCGTTCGTCAATGGCTGCACGCATTTTCTGTATCTCGAAGATGCCAAGAAGCCAAAGTCGAAGCCGGTGACGCGGGCCGAGAGGCACCTCGCGTTAGGCAACGAGCTGAAGCGAAATTCGAAATTGATGAATGCGCTACGCAGCGCGATCGACGCGGCGGCGGATGATGACGGCTGGGCACCGCTCGGTCCGGTTGGTGGCCACCTCGGCAACCAGGGGCCGTTCGATCACCGGACGTATGGCTTTTCGAAGTTGAGTGACCTGTTCGCTGCGATCGATCTGTTCGAGGTCGAGAGATCGAACATTGGCGCACAGACACGCATCCGGCTGCGGTGATTCCGGTGCCGGAGCTTGTTTTTAATCTGGCTATGTCTTTATTTTTTCTCGAGATAAAGCCATGTATGGACGAGAATTGGTTGGTCGGCACTCGCAGCAGGAGCTGTATCGAGAATTGGTTGATGTCACTGCTGATGCGACTCATGACCCATCGCTGCCGGTGGTGGCGAGGGTTCCTATGAGAATCGAATAAGGTAACCCCAGCAGGTCGCGGGTATGACGATCGAGAGAAGCTGACAGGCGGGCGCAAGCCTCTGACGCGTCTGTCTGAACAACGACAGGATGTCGATGCTATTTGTTCGGGGCTACTGATTCAAGATCGCCTCGGCGACTTTCAAGCCGTCGGCGGCGGCGGAGACAATGCCGCCGGCGTAGCCTGCACCTTCTCCGGCGGGGTAGAGGCCGGGGGTGTTCTCGCTTTCGAGCGTCTTGTTGTCGCGGGTGATCCTGAGTGGCGAGCTGCTGCGCGTTTCGACGGCGGTGAGGACGGCGTCGTGGCGGTCGAAGCCGGGGATCTCGCGATTGATCCGCGGGATGGCTCTTTTGATGATGTTGGTGACGAAGTCGGGGAGAATCTCGCGGATGTCACAGAGGGTGACGCCGGGTCGGTAGCTGGGCTCGACTTTGCCGAGTTCGGTCGAGGCGCGGCCGGCGAGGAGGTCGCCGACTAGCTGGGCAGGGGCGTGGTTGTTGGCGCCGCCGACCTGGTAGGCTTTGGCTTCTAGTTTGCGCTGGAAGCGGAGGCCGGCGAGCGGGTCGTTGTCGCTGCCACCGTAATCGTTGGGGCGCATGTCAATCATGAAGCCGGCGTTGGCGTTAGCCTCGTCGCGCTGGTAGCTGCTCATGCCGTTGGTGACGACGTGTCCGGGCTCTGAGGCCGCTGCGACCACTAGGCCACCGGGGCACATGCAGAAACTGTAGGCCGCGCGCTGCTTTTTCGGGTTGGGGCCGTAGTGGTGGGCGAATTTGTACGCGGCGGAGCCGAGCCGTGGGTGCCCGGCGCTCTTGCCGTAGCGGACGCGGTCGATCATCTTCTGTGGGTGCTCGATGCGTGCGCCGATGGAGAAGGGCTTGGCTTCCATGGCGATGCCTTTTTCGTGGAGCATCTCGAAGGTGTCACGCGCGCTGTGACCGATGGCCAGGATGAGTTGGTCGGTCTCGATCTCCTCGCCTGTGTGGGTGGTTAGGCCGCGGACTTTGCCGTTCTCGACGAGGATGTCGGTGAGCCGGGTTTCAAATTTGAACTCGCCGCCAAGGGAGATGATCTTCTCACGGAGGTTGCGCACGACTTTGATGAGCCGGTCGGTGCCAATGTGTGGTTTGGCGTTGGTGAGGATGTCGTCGGGGGCGCCGAGTTCGGTGAGCTGGCCAAGGATCCAGCGGATGCGGTGCTGGCGGTCTTTGATACCGGTGTAGAGCTTGCCGTCGGAGAAGGTGCCAGCACCTCCCTCACCGTATTGGACGTTGGAGTCGGGGTCGAGATCGGAGTCGCCACGCCAGAAGCTGGTGACGTCGCGGGCGCGTGGACCGGTCATCTTGCCGCGCTCGATCAGCAGCGGTGGGCGGCCTTGCATCGCGAGGAGCAGGCCGGCGAAGAGACCGCAGGGACCTGTGCCGATGATGACCGGGCGGCGATCGTTGTTGTTCGCGCGTGGCGGGAACTGGTAGGTGGTGTCGGGTGCGGGGACGACATTGGGGTTGCGGTTCTTGCCGAGGACTTTTGATTCGTCGCTCACCGTGGCATTGACCGTGTAGATGAAGACGACGCCCTGGGTGTCTTTTTTACGGGCGTCCGGGGAGCGGCGGAAGACTTCGAGCTTGAGGAGTTCGGTGGCCGGGACGCGCAGGGATTTTAGGACGGCTTGTTGGAGGGCGGCTTCGTCGTGGCCGACGGGGAGTTTAAGTTGGCGGATTTGGATCATAGGATAGGGAGCCTTCTGGGCTCAGGTTGGCGGATTTTTGGCCGCAGATTACGCAGATTGCGCAGATTTTATTGGTTGGGTGAGTTGAGGGGATTGGGTTTCCTGTTGGAGGATCTTTGGGCCTGAGTTGCGCGGCGGTCGTTGAGGCTGGACTCCACGACTAGTTTTGATTGCTTTGAATTGGGTTTTACGGGATGCTTTAATTTCTCGGGAAACTGTGCTTCTCGATTTCGTGTAATATGTTGAATATCACCATCTTGGGGAGCGGAAGCTCTGGTAATAGTGCGCTGATTTGTTCGGGGGATACCCGGCTATTGGTGGATGCTGGGCTGTCGGCGAAGCAGCTGCGGCTGCGGCTGGAGTCGATCGGAGTCGAGCCGGAGTCGCTCGATGGGATTCTGCTGACACATGAGCATGGCGACCATACACGGGGGATCGAAGTTTTCTGCAGGAAAGTGACGGTGCCGATTTTTTGCACGGCGCGCACCAAGATAGTGGTGAGCGATGGGATGAAGACCGAGAAGAATTGGAAGGTGATTCCGTCGGGGGGCGAGTTCGAGATCGCGGGGCTGGCGATGCGGAGTTTTCCCGTGGCACATGATGCGGTCGACCCGATGGGGTTCGTTTTCGACGATGGGGAATCGAGTCTCGGCGTGGTGAGCGATGTCGGTTTCGTGACCTCACTCATGGTGGATGCGGTGAAGGGGGTGAACACGCTTTTTGTGGAGGCGAACTACGACGAGCAGTTGCTCTTCGATGACACCAAGCGGCCGCCGTCGATCAAGCAGCGGATTTCTTCGCGCCACGGGCACCTCTCGAACGAGCAGACGGCTGACCTGGTGGTGCGTGCCGCGAGCGACGGACTAGAGCGGGTTATCCTCGGGCACCTGAGCAGCGACTGCAACACGGCTGAGATCGCGATCGCGGTGGTGGGCGGCAAGCTGGCCGAGGCGACCGGGCGCGAGGTCGAAGTGGTGTGCGCGGAGGCGGATGTGCCGACCGGTGGCTTTGATGTCTGCACGAAGGTTCCGGTCGAGGAACCTCCGGTGGTGCACGTGAAGGATGAGGTGGTGGTGAGCGAGCGGAGTGTCGAGGTTCAGGTGGATTTTGATGCTGGGGATATGTACCAGGCTGAGTTGTTCTGATCTGGAGTTACGTCGATGGGGCGGTGCTACTACTCCTGTCTGATTCGTAGTTGGTGCGGATCTGTGGTTAGGCGCAGTGTTTGGCCGTAGTGGATCCCTGCCAGTTTTGGCGCGAGGACTTCGAGGACGCTCTCGCTCTGGAAGTGCTCAGGCTTGGTTTCCGGGTGTGGGTAGTAGATGAGGGCGGGGTGGCCTTCGAGTTGGCAATCGAAGAATGAAAACGTCTCTGCGGGGCAGTCGGGATGCCATCGCACCTTGGTTAGGGTCAATTTGGAGTGAATGATCTGGTAGCTCGCAGGTGAGATATCGAGGTTGATGGTGCCCGGGTGAAGTCCGCTAACGTCGAGGCCTCCGTCAGCAAATAGCGGCAGTTGGAGCCGCAGAGTTCCGGCGGGAAAGCGCGGGTCAGCGCCTTGGCCAGAAGCGACACCATGGCCGCGGGTGACCGTTGCTAAGGCCACTAGTCAGTAGCGCCTGTGAAGACGGCGGCGCTGATTCCTCGCTCCGTGAGTTTTTCGACCTGATCCGATTTTGGATCGTAATCGCCCGCGATGCCTACCGCAGCGCGTGCGCTGTCAGAAATTAGAGGCTCAGGCTCGGTGCGTAGATCGCCAGTGGTTTTTCCGGCGGTGTAGCTTTGATCGGGGAAGCTCTCTTCCGACCAGATCGCGATCGATGGGTGATTGAAATAGCGTGCGCTCAGATCCTGCAGCTCGGCGCAGCGGTTTTTCGACGCCTTCTCGTCTGCTTTGTGAGAGGGCAAGTCTTGCCAGATAATTACACCGAGTCGATCGGCCCAGTGGTAGATGCGTGGCGAGTCCATGCCGGCAGGCTTGCGGATCAGGTTGTAGCCTTTGGCTTTGATAGATTCGACTCGCGAGCGGATCTCGGAGTCGCTCATCGCTGAATGGCGGTTGGCATCCTCAAGGCCGATCAGGAAGATCTGCTCATCGTTGAGTGCGAAGCGTGAGTGCCCGGCCGCGTCTGTTGTGTTGCCCACCTCGCGCAGCGCGAAGTAGCTGGTGACATCGTCATGGGTCGATTGATCCTCGTTGGCCAGGCGGATGCGTAGTCCGTAGAGCTTGGGGGCGTCGGGCGACCAGAATTTAGGCTCCGGGATGGTGAAGGTCGTTTCGTAGCCACCTTTCTCGAAGTGGTAGAAGGCGCTGCCGCTGGCGACTTCCTTATCACCATCGAGTGCGCGGACCTCAAGCGTGCGGAAGTTCGCCTGTCCCCAGATCGTTGCGTAGACGGTGACCTTGCCGCTGCTGGGGTCAGTGGTGATTTTTAAGGTGGAGAGGTGCGAGCGGGGGACGATCTCGAGCCAGACCTCGCCGGTGATCCCGGTCGCTTGCGCTTGCGGGTCGGGGCTCCATGCAGAGATGGCGATCTCCTGGGTTGGCGTCTTTGTTAGGGCCTGCGTGATGTCGGTGTTGAACGGCGCGTCGGCGCCAGAGTGCATGTTGAGGAGCATGCCGTTGACCGTGACGAGGGCTTCAGTGGTAACGCTGTTGCAGTGGAGGTGTAAGGTCTGGCCAGGCTTGAGCTCGGGCGTTTCGATCTGCCGACGGTACCAGATTCGCTTGGTCGCATCCAGCTGCTCCGCCGGGGAGGTCGCTGAGGTGCCTGCGTTCATCGGGATCTGGGTCTTGCCGAGCCACTTTTCTGGCGGGTTGGCGATCGCATCTTTGTCCGAAATCGCGTAGTCCCAATCGCCCTGGAGATCGATCCAGCTCGGGCGCATCATCATCGGTCGGGGGGAGTTGGCACGCTCCGGCTTCGCCCGCAGGGCGTTCGTGTTGCCGTCGCCGCCTGACTCCTGAGCCGTGTTTTGTGCCATCAGGGATGGTGGCAGCAGGACTAATAGGAGCAGCGTAGGGAGGTGAGGGAATTTCATTCTGACTCTAAATGATAGCAATCTGGGACTTTTAATCCACCAAGAATGCGCTCGCTGATCACTTGTCACCATCCCCCGGGTATGCCACCTTTATTCAATATGAAAATGAAACGCCGCCAATTCATCACGAAAGCCAGCACTGTGTTTGCTGGCGTGAATTTCCTACCCAGCCATGTCTGGGCCGAATCCCCTAACGGGAAGCTGAACCTGATCCACATCGGTGTGGGTGGCATGGGCGGATCCGATCGAGGTGCGCTGCGCGGGCATGCGAAGGTGAATGTGCTCGGATTGTGTGACATCGATGCCGGACGCTTGGCGGCAGCAAAGAAGGATGTTCCCATGGCGGAGACCTACGATGACTACCGCGAAATTTTTGAGAAGATGGGTGACCGGATCGATGCGGTCTGTGTTTCGACCCCCGACCACACCCACGCTCCGGCGAGCATGCTGGCGCTGAATTTGGGCAAGCACGTCTACTGCCAGAAGCCACTGACGCACGATATTTACGAGGCTCGCCAGGTGCGGCTGATCGCGGCGAAGCAGGGGGTTGCGACGCAGATGGGAATCCAGATCCACTCGAGCAACGAATACCGCACCGCGACCCAGATGATTCAGGATGGGGTCATCGGAAAAGTGAGCGAGGTGCACGCTTGGTCGAACAAGAACTGGGGCTACGACGGGCCAGCTTTCCAGGGCGAAGATCCGATTCCGGCCAGTCTCAACTGGGACATGTGGATCGGCACTGCGGAGATGCGTGCGTTCAAGAAAGGGGTCTACCACCCGGCTAACTGGCGCAAGTTGATCGACTTTGGCACCGGGACGCTCGGTGACATGGGCGTGCACATTTTTGACACTCCGTTCCGCGCGCTGGAGCTGACTTTCCCGGTCAGTGTGAAGACTTCCTGCCGGGCGGCGACCGGCGTCGGGCACCCTGGGAAAAACCTCGTGCGCTACGAGTTCCCTGGGACGAAGCACACCACCGACAAGCTGATCTGGAAGTGGTACGACGGAGGCTACGCGCCACCGAAAGAGCTGCAATTGGGTGATCGCAAACTCCCAGGTCAGGGGTCGCTGTTCATCGGTGAGAAGGGCAAGATGTTGCTCCCGCACATCGGCAACCCGCAGTTCTTCGACAACGAGAACGAGATGCTGCGTATCCGCCTGCCGAAGCTGGACCGCATCAACCACTACCACCAGTGGGCGGACGCGGCGATGGGAGAAGGCAAGGCTAGCGCCAACTTCGATTACGCAGGAAAGCTCACAGAGTCGCTATTGCTCGGCTGTGTGGCGAACCGTTTCCCTGACGAGGAATTGCTCTGGGATGCGGAAAATCTCAAGTTCACCAACAAGCCGGAAGCTGACAAGATCATCCGTCGCACCTACCGCAAGGGGTTCGAGGTGGAGAATCTCTGATCGCTTCGCGATCTGTAAAAGGTGGAAAGTGAAAGGTAAAAAGTCTCTAGCGCTTCGCGCTTGAGCTTTTTTATCTGGAAATCCCCTTGGGCGATCTGTAGCGTGGGCGCATGTCTGACAAGCGCCAACAACTGATCGAGATCGTCCGCGAAAAATCGTTTTCAACCGGGGAGTTCACGCTCGCTTCGGGTAAAACGAGTAAGTACTACATCGACTGTCGGCTGACGACGCTCGATGCACGTGGTGCTTGTCTGCTCGGCGAGATCTTGCTCGCTCAAATCAACGCGGAAGCTGAGACGCGCGCGGTGAAAATCGATGCGGTCGGAGGCATGACGATGGGCGCAGATCCGATTTCAGTGGCCGTGTCGATGAGCTCGCACCTGACTGGCCAGCAGCCTGTCCTGCAGGCGTTCGTGGTGCGCAAGGAGCCCAAAGGGCACGGGCAGGGGAAGCAGGTGGAGGGGAATTTTAAAGCGGGCGACACCGTCGTGGCCATCGAGGATGTGATCACCACCGGCGGGTCGACGCTGAGAGCAATCGAGGCGATCGAACGCGAGGGCGGCAAGGTCGCCTTTGTGGCCGTGCTAGTAGATAGGCAGGAGGGTGGCAGGGAGATCATCGAGGCGGCTGGCTATCCCGTGATCTCGGTGTTTACCCGGGACGAATTGATGGGATAAGGCTCCTCATTGGGCGTAGAAAAGCCTTTTCCGCTTGCTCGATGCGGTGCAGTGTTAACAACCTAACTTTGGCTTGATCGCCAAGAACCTAACAAAAAACCTTCCCTTCAAAATAGACGATTATGAAAGAACACACCGACCTATCAAATTCTAACCGACGGGGCTTCATGAAAGCCTCAGGTATCGCTGCCGCAGGTGCGGCCTTCGCCCCGCGCCTCGCAGGTGCGTTTTCTGGTGGTGATGATGAAATCAAAGTTGGCCTCATCGGCTGTGGCGGCAAGGGCAACAGCGACATCCGACAGGTGTTGAACACCGAGGGCAAGGTGAAGCTATGGGCTGTGGGCGATGCCTTCGAAGACAAAGCCAAGAGCACCGCCGAAGCGCATTCGAAGGGGCCGAACAAGGACAAGGTGGACACGAATGGCCGTGTCTTCCACGGTTTCGATGCCTACAAGAAGGTGATCGACTCCGGTGTGGATGTCGTCTTCTTGGTCACGACCCCCGGCTTCCGCCCGCTCCACTACGAGTATGCGATCAACCAGGGCAAGCACGTCTTCATGCAGAAGCCGTGTGCGGTGGATGCCGCCGGTGTGCGCAAGCTCATCGAGACCACTGAGGTGGCACGTAAGAAAAACCTCCGCGTCGGCGTCGGTTTCCAGCGCCGCCATGATCCTCGCTACGTCGACACGGTGAATGCACTCCAAGATGGCATGATCGGCGACTTCGTTGCGTTCCGCGCCTACTGGGACGGTCGCACGCCTTGGGTTCGCCCACGCAAAGAGGGTCAGACCGAGATGGAATACCAGATGCGCAACTGGTACTACTTCAACTGGCTCTGCGGCGATCACATCCTCGAGCAGCACATCCACAACATCGACGTCTGCAACTGGATCATGGGTGAAGCCCCGAGCCTCGCGCAGGGCAAAGGTGGCTGTGAGGTTCGCAAGGGACCTGAGTATGGCGAGACCTTCGACCACCACGTGGTTGAGTTCGTCTACGGTCCAAAGTGGGACTTCGGCACCCGTATGAACAGCTCATGCCGCCACATTGAGAAGTGCTGGGGCAATGTTTCGGAGCAGGTGCATGGCACCAAGGGCTTCAGCCTCATCGGCGGCGGCAAGATCTACGATAACGATGGCAAGATGATCTGGAAGTCCGAGGCCAAGGGCAACTCCGAGGTGATCCACAAGGCCGCGTTCCTCGATGCGATCCGCAACAACAAGGACTTCAACGAGGGCGACTACGGTGCGTCTAGCACCATGAGTGCGGTGTTCGGGCGCATGGCGACCTACTCCGGCCAACTGCTGCGCTACAAGGATGCGCTCGAGTCGAAAGTCGATGTGTTCCCGTATGGCGACGAGATGACGATGGATTCCAAGCCACCAGTGCTGCCGAAAGCAAACGGCTGGTACCAGACTCCGATTCCGGGCAAGACGAAAGTCGTCTAAGCACGGTGCGAATGATTTCTTCCGCTGGTCGGAAGAGCGCTAGCGGAGGTCCCTCGGGGCCTCCGCTTTTTCGTGTAGTCCGAAGCTCCAGAGGCTGCTAGGAATCTCAGCTGGAGTATTAAAACGTCGCTGAATTTAAACCGTTATCGAATTCTGGTAAGACTGTTACAAAACCGAACGCTCAGATCGCCAGTACTTCCGAGTATGAAACGGGCACTCCTGCCCATAGGCGTTAGCTTAAGAAGGCGCAGCCATGTAGCGTAGCCTTTAGAGGCTGTCGGAAACGCAAGTCCCGTTTGCGCATGGCCTGTGCTCTCGACGACACGCCAGACGCCCTTGGATTCCGTTCGCGCACTGCCATCAGAAAACGGGATCGGCGGTTCCGCCGTTACGACT
>JBLHKE010000256.1:0-9983 GCA_047619485.1 Verrucomicrobiales bacterium
AAAGCACCATCAGCAATGCCGAACCCACAACCACCCAGCGCGCCCGCCGCAACAGGAACCCCACCACCCGTTCTGCCAGCCCCCGGTGTTTCTGCATGAAATCGTGCTCCTCGCTCAGGTGCACGTTGCGCGCCAACCAGGTCATGCTCAGCAGTGGCACCAGTGTCACCACCGCAAGAAAAGTCAGCACCACACCGATCGCACACGACATCCCAAAGCTCCGAATCACCTCCGCCTCCGCCACCATCAGCGACCCAAAACCCACCGCCGTCGTCAGCGAGGTCAACGCACACGGCAACCCCAACTCGCGCACCGCCGTGATCGCCGCTTGCGCACGCGAATGCCCGGCACAGCGCGCCCTGCGGATGTGGAACATCAGGTGCACCGCATCCGTGAAGCCGACCATCACCAGCATCAGCGGCATGACCACCTGCGTCAGCGAGGTCGGCTCCTCGATCAGAAACGTCAGCAGGCCAAACGCCCAGAACACCCCGAGGAACGCCGGTCCACCAATCGCCGCAGCCACCCAGACACTGCGGAAAAAGTAGATCGCGAGCAACGAGGCCAATACCATCCCGATCAAGATAAACTTGAATTGATCCCGTTTCACCGCCGCCTGCTCAGCCTCCCACAGCGCATACAGGCCAGTCAGCCGCACGCGCACCCCAGCCGGAACCTCCACCGACTCGACCGCCGCGCGCACCGATCGCTGTTTCTGGTGGTAAGACACCGCCTCCATCGCCTCCCGCGTGAATCGCACCGGCATGATCAGCGTCCGAGCATCCTCAGCCAGCAGTTGTCCACCACCGAATGGGTGAGCCACGGCACGCTCACGCGCTTTCGCCATGTCGCCTCCAGCCCGCGGCAACAACGACGTGGGCAAACCCAACCAATTGACCACTTTGATGTCGCCGAGCGACAGGACGTCTTCGACCCAGTCGGTCCCTTCCACAGCGAGTTCGAGCTCCCGCACCACCTCTAGCCGATCGGGCGAAAACAGGTTCCCCTCCGCCACATCCACCACCAGCAAACACTCGCCGCCATCCGAACCGAACTCCCCGTCCAGCTCTGATTTCACCTTGTAAGCCGCGCTCACCTCCTTCAGTGGCCCCGAACCACGCGGGCTAAACACCCCAATCGCCGCCACCAAGGTGACCCCGAACGCCAGCGTCGCGATCAACCTCCAGCGGCCGACGACGAAATGCGCGATAGAAGACATAGAATCCAATCGCCCCCGATAACCCCCGTCGCCAACTCAATCAAGCCAGCAGCGCACCCTGCTCTAGCAAAAGCTTCTCGCCCGGAATCCCGTTGCACTCCTCCGCCAGCAAGCGATAATCCATCAAAACCATGGAAACAAACACCAAAATCACCCTCTCCCGCGAAGTCGAAGCCATCCAGATCCCAAGCGGGGACACCGTCACGTTGACCGCCGGCACCCCCGTCATCATCACTCAATCGCTCGGCGGCACCTACACCGTCGCCACCGACTACGGACTGGCGCGTATTTCCGAAAAGGACAATGACGCTCTCGGTATCGAGGACGAGAACAAGGAGAGTCCAGCCACCAACAAAGCCAACTCCGGCAAACCGGTGACCGACAGCGAGCTACAGGAGGCGGTGTGGGAGCAACTTAAATGTGTCTACGACCCGGAGATCCCAGTCAACATCGTCGATCTAGGTCTCGTCTACGACTGCCGCGTCGTCGAAGAGGAAGGGAAAAAGAATGTCGAGGTCAAGATGACCCTGACCGCGCCGGGCTGTGGCATGGGACCGACCATCGCAGCCGATGCCCAATCGAAAATCATGACCATCGACGGGATCGACGACGCCAAAGTGGAACTTGTCTGGGAACCCGCTTGGAACGACAGCATGGTCTCCGAGGAAGGAAACATGATCCTCGGCAGGGTCTGATACATTTTTATTATCGAAGATCTAGCACTTCTCATCAACTAAAATAATGTCCGACACACGCATCGAAAAAGACTCCATGGGCGAGATGCTCGTCCCGTCCGAAGCCCTCTACGGCGCCAGCACGCAGCGCGCCGTGCTCAACTTCCCAGTCTCTGGCGAGCCCGTCGAGTCCGGGATGGTTCGCGCCTACGGCCTCATCAAATGGGCAGCCGCCCGCACCAATGGGGAACTCGGCCACGTCCCAAAAGAGAAAACTGCCCTCATCGAGCAGGCCGCCGAAGAAGTCTATCAGGGCAAACTCGACCAGCATTTCCCAGTCGACGTCTACCAGACCGGCTCCGGTACCTCGACCAACATGAACGCCAATGAGGTCATCGCCAACCGTATCTCACAGATTGCAGGTACGCCGATCGGCTCGAAGGAACCCGTCCACCCCAACGACGACGTCAACCAGGGCCAGTCGTCCAACGACACCTTTCCCACGGCGATGCACATCGCCACCGGTGTCGCCCTCAAAGAAGACCTCATCCCAGCCCTCACCAAGCTACAAGCTTCCCTCGAAGCCAAAGCCAAGGAGTTCCACGGCGTCCTCAAGATCGGCCGCACCCACCTGATGGACGCGACACCTGTCCGCCTCGGCCAGGAATTCGGCGGCTTCGCGATGCAGCTCGAGCGCGGTGTCGACCGCGCCAACAAGGCGCTAAAAGCGATCCACGCCCTCCCGCTCGGCGGCACCGCGGTGGGCACCGGTCTCAACTGCCACCCGGACTTCCCGCCAATGGCCATCGCGTTCATCGCAGAGAAAACCGGGATCGAATTCCGCGAGGCCGAGAACCACTTCGAGGCGCAGGCCGCCAAAGACGCCCTCGTTGAGGCGCACGGCCAGCTCAACACCATCGCCACCAGCCTCTACAAGATCGCCAACGACCTGCGCCTGCTGGCCTCCGGGCCAAAGTGCGGCATCGGCGAGATCTCCCTCCCAGCCACCCAGCCCGGCTCATCGATCATGCCCGGTAAGGTCAACCCGGTGATGTGCGAAGCCGTCACCATGGTCGCCGCACGCGTCTTTGGCAACCAGAGCACCGTCACCTGGTCCGGCGCCAACGGCCACTTCGAACTCAACGTCTTCATGCCAGTCATGGCAAAGGCCATCCTCGAATCGATCCGCCTCCTGAGCAACGTCAGCGACATCTTCCGCGAGAAATGCATCGACGGTATCGTTGCCAACGAGGAGCGCTGCAACAGCCTCATCGAGCTCAGCCTTTCGATGGTCACCAGCCTGGCACCACTCATCGGCTACGACACGGCCTCCAGGATCGCCAAAGAATCTGCCAGTGGCACCAAGACTGTACGCCAGCTCTGCGAGGAACAGCTCGACGATCTCCCGATCACCAAAGAGCAACTCGACGCGGCCCTCGATCCCGGCAGCATGACCTAGGCAAGGCTAGGCGTCCCGCCTGCATCAACCCGGTCTTCGGTGTCACTACCATTGTGACAAACACGGCACGCGATCTGCTTAGAATGTGGAGAACCGTGTCGTATTTTACGCTGCGAATTCCAAACAGATCGAACCCCATGGAGAACTATGCAGACGAGCACAGAGCTAGGAGAGACAGAAAAACTGAACCAGAAATCCGTCACCGAGAAGCGCAAGAAAGCGGCCAATCATGGCAAGCGCCGCATCCTCCTCAAGTTCAAAGCCGAACCAGGCACCGAGGTCTTCGTCGCCGGCGATTTCAACGGCTGGGACCACACCCAACACCGGCTGACCGACAGAGGCCACCCCGGGCAATTCCGCCGCTACATCTTCGTCGTCCCCGGTCGCTACGAGTACAAGTTTAATATCGACGGCGAATGGCAAATCGACCCCAACTGTGCCGCGTGGTCGCCGAACAGATTCGGCTCGCTCAACAGCGTCATCGACGCGAGCCAATAGCGCCCTCGACAAAAAGAGTGTCGCATCCACTCCTGGACGGCGGCGCTCGGCACTTTCCCTAGCCTGTCGCATCAGACCGAGCCCACGCCGATTGCCGATCCGAAACTCTGCACGTTGCAGATTGGAAAATAATTTTGCGTAGCCTTTGGCCGCTTGAGCGTAAGAAGAAGACAATCACAAGATTCCCCACCCATGCCAAACGCAACCCACTTCCCATACAGCGCCAACACACCCGGACAACACGCAGCGGCACTCCTCGGTCGAGCGGCGCCGACTTCTGCGACGATCTTGCTCGTCGGGGAACGAGGCGTCGGAAAAACCCATTTGGCCAAATGGGTGCACGCCCACAGCGCGGTCGCCCAGCACCCGTTCGTTGCGGTGAACTGCCCATCGATCCCCGCTGACCTGTTGGAGGCAGAGGTCTTTGGCACCGGGACTGGCCAGACCGGAAAAATCTCTGCCGCTGACGGTGGCACGCTTTTCCTGGACGAGATTGGCAGTCTTCCTGCAGGGGCGCAGAATCGCCTCTTGGGGCTGTTGAAGCAGGGTGCGTGCGAGCCCAACGGCGATGAGGGAACACACCGTTCCAATGTACGCATCATCGCCACCACAAATCAAAAACTGCACCGGCTGGTGCAACTAGGGCAGTTCGACAAGGAACTCTACGATCATCTCGCTGGCATGTCTATCGAGGTTCCACCGCTGCGGAAGCGCCGCGAGGAAATCCCAGCGATCGCCAGGCACATGCTGAGCGAGATCTGCGCTAGCCGGGGACTCGGCAAAATCAGCCTCAACGCCGACGCCCTCGAGTTTCTCATCGACAGCAAATGGCCAGACAACCTCCGCGAGATGCGCAAGACCATCGAGCGCGCCGCCGTAGCGAATAAGAGCGGCGCGATCGGTGGCCGCGATCTGATGCAAAGCATCAAACCAGCGGAGAATCGCCAAATCGGCGATGAGGAGCGGGTCGCAGCAGGTGACTTGATCACCATCGAAGAACTCGAGACCAAACACATCCGTCGGATCCTAGCGCAGTCCAAATCGCTCACATCTGCTGCCAAAACCCTCGGCATCGATACGAGCACGCTGTTCCGTAAGCGTCGCCGGCTAGGGCTCTAGTGCTCCGTTAGAAGGCTCTACGGTCTTCCGTGCCGACCCGCGATGCGGTCGGCACCACCACCTAAGGGGTTGTCAGGAAATAAGTCCTACAAAGATGCGCAGGAATTTTAGCCAGCACCAAGGCAGATTTCAGCGATTATAGCGGGCTATTTGAGTTGGAAGCTAACGCGGGTGATGGCCAAAATAACCAGCAGATTGTAGGAGTTATTTACTGACAAGCCCTAAGCTTTGTCCCTACTCAATCGGTCGCGCCTCATCTAAGAGATCTTCTTCACCGGATTCGAAGCGCTCCTGATCGACGCGTTCCTCCAAGTGCTTATCGGGACGGGTGTCCACGGCGGCCTCGTCCGCTTCAGAAGCCGTCGGCGCTTCGTCGGCCTCCACTCGCTCAAGCTGACCCGGCGAACCTGTAGTCGCGAAACCAAGTAACCCCGCCGGATCCGCGTCGAAACGCAGGCGATAGATCGGTTCAGGCAAGGTGAAGCCTGTCGCCTCAAGCGCATCCTTCGCCTCCCTGATCGCTAGGCTGCGGGCGGTGGAGAAATCGGTCTCCGACTGGTTCACCCAAGCCGTGAACTTGAGAGATATATTCGAATCACCGACGGCCTCGATGATCGCTTTCGGCTTCGGTTCTTCGAGCACAAAACCGAGCGTCTTGACCGCCTCGATTGCCGTGTTCATCGCAGCCAATGGATCATCCTCGGCATCGACTCCGAGGACGAAACCAAACCGCCGTTCGGGATTACGCGTGTAGTTCAAGATCACCGATTTGAAGACCGCCGAGTTCGGGATCCGCAAATGGTTGCCATCACTGGTCATCAGGATCGTCGCACGCGAGGTCAGGCGCACCACCACCCCATCGTCGCTGCCGATCACCACGTGGTCATTTGCCCGGAACGGCTGGCGCACGCTGAGCATGATCGACGAGATGTAGTTCTCCATCGTGTCGCGGATCGCGAAACCGATCGCTAGGCCTAGGACACCGGCACCGCCGAGCACCGTCCCGATCAGTGCCTTCGCGCCGATCAGATTCAGGGCGACGATCAACCCCAACACGATGAACGCCACGCGCACCGCCTGGGCGATCAGTTCCGCCAAGAAGGGGTTCGGTGCCAACCGCTTCCACAGGCCGCGCCACTTGGCAAACCAGTGCCCGAAGAGAGCGATCACGAGGAACACCGCCAGCGCGAGCCCCAGCAGTGGGAGTCCACGGATAAATTTCTCCAGGTCGGCACGGTACTTTTGGATCTTTGGGGTGAGGTTCCCCTCGATGTCCAGCGAGCGCTCGATCTCATCCTCCACGGTCACCACCCCCTCGATGCGCTTCGCCAGACGCAGGGCGCTCTCAGCCTGATCCTCGCTGGCGACCTCACCGCGCACGGTGAGCACCCCTTCGCTGACGAACACCTCTAAGCTATTGAGCGAATCGATCTCCTTGTAGATACCCTGCAGTCGCGACGCGATGCGCTCGTCCGAAGGTTTGTCCTGCTTCGTCTCGATCACCGGCTCGTCCGACGGTGGTTCCGCCTCCCCCTGGGCCAGAGCGCCTCCAGCCGTCCACACCCCGATGGCGATAGCACAGATCATGGTGAAAAAAATTCGGGATTGGGTCTGGGACAGGTTCATAGGCTAGCAAGGATACCATCCGCATGGCTGCGGTCAAAATTCTGAGCAAGGTTGCCATTCTCCCCCTCCCGTGATCAAGCTTGCCGCCAAATGCGATTGCCACCATGCTCGCCGTCTCGCCCATGCTCATCGACACCCATTGCCATCTCGCCTCCCGCAAGTTCGACCCCGATCGCGATGCGGTCATCACGCGCGCGATCAACTCGGGAGTCACGCACATGATTGCCATCGGCTGCGACCTCGAGGATAGCCGCATATCTCTGACACTCGCACAGAGCCATGACGAGATCCACGCCACCGTCGGCATCCACCCCTGCTACGTCACCGATATCGAATCGGAAGACTGGCTGGATCAACTCCGCCAGCTCGCCGGTCGACCGAGGGTTGCCGCCATCGGCGAGATCGGCCTCGACTACTACCACCCAGCCCCAGACGGGTACAGCGAAGAGGCCTATCGCACGCTGCAGCAAGAAATCCTCACACAGCAACTCGAACTCGCCGCCGAGCTGGAACTGAACGTCGTCATCCACCAGCGCGACCGCGACACAGAAAACCTCCCCTGCTGGCAAGATTTGCAACGCATCATCGCCCCATTCCAAGGGAGACTGCGCGCCGTCTTCCACTGCTTCATCCACAGCGCAGCCGAGGCTAAGAAAGTGCTAGACCAGCAACACCTGATCAGTTTCACCGGCGTTGCCACCTACAAAAACGCCAAAGACGTCCAAGCGACCGCCGCCGAAGTTCCTGCCGGCCAGTTCATGCTAGAGACCGACTCGCCCTACCTCACCCCAGTCCCCCACCGAGGGAAACGCTGCGAACCTGCCAACACACGCGACATCGCCCAACACATTGCCGACCTCCGCAAGCAGAGCCTAGAATCGCTAGCAGAAGAAACCACCGCCACCGCCAATCAATTTTTCCGCCTCACCTAGCGACACCACGAAACCAACTCCCCGACGCCCGAACCTGATGAAATTAATCCTCTTAACCCTGCTTGCACTAACGCAACTTACCCAAGCCCAACTTACCATCAAAAAAGACCAGCGAGTCCTCTGGCTAGGAGACAGCGTCACCGCCAAAGGCACCCACATCGGACTCATCGACGGCTACCTCATCACCCAACACCCCGAACTCAACATCACCAATATGCCCTGCGGCCTCTCCAGCGAGACCGCCTGCGGCCTCAGCGAACCACTCCACCCCTGGCCGCGCCCCAACGTTCACGAGCGCCTCGACCGCGCCATCGCGAAGCTCGAGTTTGAAGTCGCCATCGTCTGCTACGGGGTCAACGACGGCATCTACTACCCATTCTCGGAAGAGCGCTTCAAAGCCTACCACGAGGGCATGACCAAGCTCATCACCAAGCTCAAAGCCAGCGGTGCCAAAGTGATCGCCCTCACCCCGGCCCCATTCGACGCCGGCTCTTTCCCGACCAATAAACTTCTCCCCGAGGGTGCCGATGAATACGGCTACACGAAAGTCTACCAGGGTTACAACGAGGTGATGAAACGCTACGCCAAGTGGGTCATGGAAGAATCACCAGCCGATCTGAAAATCGACATCACCAACTCGCTGACAGAAGCCATCGAGAAAAGACGCAAAGCCGATCCGAGTTTCAGATCTGGCGACGGCGTCCACCCCAACGACGAGGCCTACGCGATGCTAGCTGAGATCATCCTCGAGGGACTCGGTGAAAAAAGTGCCTCACTGGGCAAAGTCCCAGCCGAGAAACAAAAACTCGCGCTCAAGAAACACCACCTGCTCGGCACCGCCTACCGCGAACACGTCGGCCACAAACGTCCCGGCGGTCCGAAGAACCCGATGCCGCTCAAGGAAGCTCTCGAAAAAGCCACCGCGCTCGAAAAGCGGATACGCGGGTAGCCCCTCGTCATGGCGGAACAGCAGCCCATCCCGAAAGCCATCTCCTCGATTCTAGTGACCTACACCGTCAGCGTGTTGTGTTGTTTTATCTGGCTGGGGATCATGCTGAAGTTGCAGGGCTACGGCAGCGGCGAAAGATGGCAGCCTGGCTGGACATGGCCAGCACGTTTCCTACGCCAATGGGGGTTGCTATTCGTGCTTCTGCCTGTGCCATGGGCATTTTATGCACTCGCCAGTTACAGGATCGACCGGGGTTGGCTGTCAGCACATCTGGCACTCGGTATCGGAGTACTCATGACCGTCGTCATCACCCTCTGGTTCGTCCACACCGCCCTCAACCCGATCAATCGTTGGCCGCTATTTTACTTGAGGTAGGACTAGGGGAACCGCCGTAGCGTAAGCTTCAGCCTGCGACCGCTGGCACGATCCCGTCACCTGATGGCCTGTGCTTGAATGCACCTCAAAACGCTTGGCGTGCCGTCGTCTGCACTGGCCATGAGCGAACGGGAATGCCGTCGCCAACGCAGGCTAAAGCCTACGCTACGAGACTAACCCTTCCCCTCCCGATACTTTGCATATCGAGCACGCTGCTCATCGCTGAGATTGGCCGGATCAAAACGTGGGTCGGGGACATCGTTGACCTTGCTGTAGAGGACGTTGGCCATGTCATCGGCGCAGCGGACAATGTGCTCGGCTTTCTCGCCGGCGAAGAGTCCGGCGACGGTGGACCGGAACAGGTCGAGCCAGTGGTCGAAGGTGGCTTTGCTCATGTCTGTAAGTGGGCCGAGTTTCTTGTGCGCTGCGATCGGATCGCCGCGGAAGGTGCCAGAGCGGAACATCACGGTGTCCCAGAAATCATACATCTTCGGCAGGTGCGTCTCCCAGTTGACCTGTGCCACCTCCCCGAAAACCGGGCCGAGTTGCTCATCGCTGCGGATGCGGTCGTAGAAGGCGTCGACTAGGCGGACGATGTCGTTGCGGTCGGCTAGATCAGGAAGTGTCTCGATCATTTAGCCTGCTCCTTCCCCACCTTCACGGTCACCGCGCTCTTGCGAATGGCCTCGAGTGTCGCGGTGATGTCTTTGCCGATCGTGGAGGTCTGGTAAGCGATGCTGCCATCGGGTGCTAGCACGGTGATGATGTTGGAGTGAGCGAAATCGAGCGCAGTTGTCTGCCGGTATTTCATCCCGAGGGCAACAGCCAGTTCGAGGACGCCGTCTTCATCGCCGGTGAGTAATCGCCAGCGTTTCGGATCCATCTTGTATTGGGTTTCCAGTTTCTTCATGCGCTCGGCAGTGTCGTTCTTTGGATCGATCGAGATGAAGGAAACACCCACATGCTCGCTGTCCAGCCCCTTGCCTTTGAGCTCTTTTTCGATGCGGTGCAGGTCGGCGATGATTAGCGGGCAGGCGAACTTGCAGGAAGTATAGCCCATCGCGACGACTCGGACTTTTCCACCCAACTCCTTCAACTCGATGATTTTGCCCTCCTGCGTGCTCCATTTGGA
>JBLHKE010000257.1:0-9959 GCA_047619485.1 Verrucomicrobiales bacterium
TTATTTTGGCCATCACCCGCGTTCGCTTCCAACTCAAATAGCCCGCTATAATCGCTGAAATCTGCCTTGGTGCTGGCTAAAATTCCTGCGCATCTTTGTATGACTTATTTCCTGACAACCCCTTAGCTGAGAGAGCGCGTCTCGCGCTCTCAGGCGGCGATGCCCTCGTGGTCTGTAAGCTCTCCGCTACTCTTCTTTGCGGATGAAGGCGAAGTCCTTCAGGTCACGCCTCGGTTGGAGGTCGTCCGGGCCGTGGTATTGGGCGAGCATGATCCCCTCGTTCGCCTTGACTCCCTCAGCGAGGAAGTTGTTGAACGATGTGAATACTTTCAGGTCTTTCAGATTGCTGGAGAAGTTTTTCGGGAAGCGTTCTACATCAACCGGCATCTGCACGCCTTCGACCTCCCAATCGAGCATCCATGCGATCGGTTTTGCTGGGAATCCCTTGCTCTCGACCACCGCTGGTGGGATGAAAAACCGTACAGTGATACTTTTGGACCGCTTGACGGCAGTCAACTCGACCGCCCGCTGGTAGAATTCGAACGGCGCTTTCTTCTGGGCGGCGTTGGCGACTTTCGAGTTGGCGAGGTCACGATCTTCGTAAGCGACTGTCAGCGTGAGTTTGATCCGGTTGAGGTAGTCTTTCTTCCGCGCTTCCGGATTCGCGGCGAAGTCGCCGGCTTGGAATTCGACGTCGGCGGTGATCCAGCCGGATGAACTGCGTTTGAAGGTGACGTCTCTGACCTTGATCGGGTCGCGATCTTTTGCCGTCACGGCGCTGGAGAGTAGGAGCAGGGACATCAGTGCGGAGACTGTCAGTTTCATGTTCATAGACTTTCGGTGGTTTGGATTTGAGTGGCTCGCACGGTATTCTCTACTTGTTTCCAATCAGTAGGGGTGGCATAGCTGCCCTTGCAGCAACACCTGAATGAAACGCCAATCGAGAGCCTTTTCTAGTCGGACGCATTCTCACACCGATTATTCGAAGAAAGTGGGTGTGCGGGACCAAGACGATTTAATCCCACTGGTCGAGGAGACGGAAAATCCACTGATTCTGATTTTGGATCAGGTGCAGGATCCTCACAATCTGGGCGCCTGCCTGCGGACGGCGGATGGGGCTGGGGTGACGGCAGTGGTCGCGCCGAAGGATCAGTCGGTGAAAATCAATGACACCGTGCGGCGCATCGCCTGCGGTGGTGCTGAAAACGTGCCGTTCTTCATGGTGACGAACCTTGCACGGACGATGGCGCAACTAAAGGAGGCTGGGGTGTGGCTCACTGGGACGGGGGACGAGTCGGCGAAATCTCTCTACGAGGTCGATTTTAAAGGGCCGACCGGGATTGTGATGGGGGCTGAGGGGAAGGGGATGCGGCGGCTGACCGAGGAAAATTGTGATTTTGTGGTGCGCTTTCCGATGCTGGGGAGCGTGGAATGTCTGAACGTGTCGGCGGCCACGGCGGTCTGCCTGTATGAGGTGGTGCGGCAGCGCTTGTAGTTGGGTGAGGGGATCGGGTAGTGATTGCGACATCGACATAGACGATGTCTGATCAAGAAAAATCGATTATGTGATCGGGAATGAAAGAGGCAGAGTCAGAGGGTGAAGCTCCACCGCATATTCCCCAAACTGTTTGTTCTAGCCGCCATGTTCTCGATCCAATCACCTGGAGCTGGTCCGCGGGTGGTAGATCTCAAGCTCGATGCTGATGAGGATGGATTGGTATTCGTCTACGTGCATGGTTTCGGTGGGGCGAAAAAATCCCCGGAATTCTGCGAGAATCTTCAGGCATTTCTCGACGAGGAGGAGGTCGCGGCGCAGGTGCTCAACTACGAGTGGGACTCGGTGAAGGTCGATCCGCTGAAGGCAGGCGCCTCTTGGCTCAAAGCACAGGCGATGGCAGACGAAGAGGCTTCGAAGTTCAAACTGGAAGTGATCGACAAGCTGGATGCGGAAAACCGGGAGTATGTCGTGGTCGGTTTCAGTGTCGGCTCCCGTGTTGTTTTGAAGGCGCTCGAGGAAAGCGACAAGGAGTGGCGGGGATTACGAGGCGTCTACTTCCTCGGTTCAGCGATGACGAAGGACATGACTTTAGAGCGCCGCTCGGCGATGCCGGAGGGCATGAAGATTACCAACTACCACTCCCCGAAGCGGGATCTAGTGCACCGTATGGCGTTCAACTTCATGAGCGAAGTGTCGCCGGGCGGGCAGGTTGGTTTTGACGATGTCGACGTGTTTGAGAACTACCCGGTGTCGTGTGCGCACGCACACAAGGGGGTGGGGGTCACCATCGACTACTCCGGTCTTGCGGAGGCGATCGCCTTCTTGGAGTTACACGAGGCTGGATTGTCGATCGAGGGGAGCACGAAGCTCAATTGGGAAACCCCGGTGATGGAGGGAGATTACTGGTGGAACAGGATTCACGTCGTCCAGGTTGATGGGATCGGTGCGGTTGAGCTCGAGCAGCACACGATGCGTCCGGGATACTATCGGGCGCTACGGGTCGATGGTGAGGGCAAGCGGACGCGGATCGCTCGCGGCGAAAACCTCCACGCGATCTTGCGCGAGCTGGGAGTGGCGGAGTGATCAAACGGCGGCTAGTGCCTCTTCCCCAATCTTCGGAGTAGCCTCGCGAGCTCTATCCGACCGTGATCTGCGCGCGTAATCGGGTTGTCTGGTTGATCGCCCGCTTCAGTTCTGCTTCTGTCAGGGTATCGTCGATCGAGCGTCGCTGGGACTTCGCGTCCGGGTGTCCGCCCGCGGCGGCGATCGTGAACCACGCGTAGGCACTGATCTCATCGCGCAGGATGTGTACGCCATTGGTGTACATAATACCTAGGTTGAACTGTGCTTTTGCGTGGCCTTGGAGGGCAGCCCGGCGGTAGTAGTTGAACGCCTTTCGTGGATCTTTCTGGACGCCACCTCCTGAGTAGTAGCGCAGTCCCATCTGAAATTCTGCAGCTGGGTGTCCCTGTTCGGCAGATTTATGATACCAATAGATCGCCTTGGCATCGTCTCGCGGGACGCGTTGTCCCTCGGCGTACATAGTCGCGATGATGCACTGTGCATCGGCGTGTCCCTCGGCAGCTGCCTTTGCATACCAACCGAGGGCGTTGGCCTCTTCGGTAGAAACGACGTTGGTATCCGGCCTCGCGGTGCGGGCGGGCTTCTCCTTCGGGGGGGCGTTCTTCCTAGGGGGAGAACTCTGGTGGCTTTTGCGGATCGATTCGTAGGCATGGTTGATCGCCTTGAGCTTTGCCTCCGCTTTCTCACGCAGGCGGGGATTCTCTTCGAATCGATCCGGGTGCCAGACCTGGGCCAGGTCGCGGTAGATCAGGCGGATCTCCTTCAACGAGGCAGTCGGCGAAGCGTCTAGGATGCGGTAGTGTTCCTGGAGGGAGTTCATCTGGGGTATTCAATTCCTAGCGCAATTCCCGTGCGATCTCTCGCCAAAAATGGGAAATTGCGTTGTAGTGGTCTTCTAAACCACTACAGGAGGGCGGTCTGAGCGCCGACTGAGTTCTGAGCCGCCACGGGCGGTGGGATGGTGCGTCAATGCTGGATATTTGCTCTTTAGTCGAATTCAGAGAAAAGAGGAAAGCGCGGTTGCTGCTGAAAGAGATTTCCTGTTAGCGTCCCGAATGATCCGATCAGTTTTGATTCTTTCCTCGCTGATATTCTTCGCCACTAGTGCCTCGGCACAAGTGCGTTCGGAGCCGGTTGAGGGATTGCGAGTGAACACGCCGCGGGTGCATGTTTTGCGCGGGGCGACTCTGGTTCCTTCGCCAGGAAGGCTTGTCGAAAATTCGGTAGTGGTACTGCGCGACGGGCTGATCGAGTTTGCGGGGGATGCTGGGAAATTCAAAGTTCCGGCTGGCGCCCGCGAGTGGGATGTGAGCGGGAAGACGATTTATGCAGGTTTCATTGATCCTTGGGTGGCGCTGAAAGTGGCAGATGCTGAGGGTGAACTCGCGAGGCACTGGAATTCAAAAATCCGACCAGAGCGGTTCGCTGCTAGAGCTCTGGAGACGGTCTCGGCGGACAAGGTCAAAGAACTACGCGGACTTGGATTTACTGCGGCGCAGTTGGTTCCTGATGCGGGGATTTTTCGTGGATCGAGTTGTCTGATCGTGCTACGCAATGGCGAATCCGGCAGTCGAATCATTTCAAAGCGAGTCGCGCAATGTGTGGCGTTCGAACATGGCGGCGGCGGGTATCCGACATCGCTGATGGGGAGTATCGCGCTGATGCGGCAGACGCTCTATGATGCGCAGTGGCAACGGGATTCGCGTGATCGGTATCAGAAAAATCCGAAAGGAATCGAGCGAACTGAGGCGAATGAATCACTCGATGCGCTACGTTCGGTTGTCGACGGCAAGCAGCGTGTTCTGTTTCGGACGCATGACGAACTTTCTTACTCGCGGTTTTCTAAAGTAGCTGCGGAGTTTGGAATCAAAGGCGGCCTGTTGGGCTGCGGTTTCGAATATCGAGTGGTCGATGCAGTTAGATCGATGGCCTCGCCGCTGGTGTTGCCGTTGAATTTTCCGAAACCTCCTCCGGTCGAGGACATTGACGCTGCGTTGGAGGTTTCGTTGGCGGAATTGGAGCATTGGGAAATGGCTCCGTCCAATGCGGCTATGTTGGAAAAGGCCGATCTGCCTTTCTCTGTTAGTACGGCGCGCTTGGCCGATGCGAAAGGGGCTTTTTGGAAGAACCTACGACTGGCGGTCGAGCGCGGGTTGTCGAAGGACGCAGCTCTCGCGGCTTTGACAATTGAACCTGCTAAGCTGGTCGGAGCGTATGGGAAGATCGGCACGGTGAGCGCGGGGAAAATGGCGAATCTTGTCATCAGCGATGGTGATTTATTTGAAGGTGAGGACGCGAGAGTCCAAGCGGTCTGGGTTGATGGAATTCACTTCGAGCAGGCTGCTGGGAAGGAAATCGATCTGGCGGGAAAATGGGAGGTGGCTATCGATGGACAGAAGCAGTCATGGGAGATTAGTGGCTCGGTAGAATCGTTGAAGTTGAAAATCGGCGGGAAGACGTTTTCAGCGAAGGTTGGATCTGGGCGTTGGTTGATGGCTTTTCCGGATGCCGGGGCGATTCGAGAAGGCGCAAATGGTGTGGTGCGGCTCTCGGCTGATGTGCAAGTTGGTGATCGTAGTCTAGGAGGCAGAGGTGTGATGCCGGGAGGCGAGAGCATTCAGTGGTCGGCGATCTGGAAAGGTGAATTAGAAAAGAAGCCGAAGGAGCCAAGCGAGGCGTCATCGATTTCCGAGGTAGAATTCGTTCGTTATCCTGCCGGTGCTTTTGGTCGGCTGGAACAGCCTGAGCTGGCCACTTCGGTGGTGATTCGGAATGCGACTCTGTGGACTTGCGCGCAGGCGGGGGTTTTGAAGCAGGGAGATCTCCTCATCCAAGAGGGCAAGATTGCTGCGGTCGGTAAAGATTTGAAAGTGCCTGCGGGAACTCGTGAGATCCAGGCGGATGGTGATCTGCATGTCACACCGGGATTGATCGACTGCCACTCACATGTGGCGATCAGCCGTGGGGTGAACGAGGGCACGCACGCGGTGACCGTTGAAGTCCGCATTGGCGATGTGCTTGATCCAACCGACATTAATCTCTACCGACAGCTAGCTGGAGGGTTGACCGCATCGAACTTATTGCACGGTTCGGCGAACCCGATGGGCGGCCAGAATCAGGTGATTAAGCTACGCTGGGGCAGCGATGCGGAAGGTCTGCGGTTCAAAGGCGCGAAGCCTGGGGTGAAATTTGCGCTCGGCGAGAATGTGAAGCAATCGAACTGGGGCAATGACAAGACGACTCGCTATCCGCAAACGCGGATGGGAGTGCAGCAAATCATGCGTGATACATTCTTGGCTGCCCGTGATTATGAACGTGATGATGGCGGGCGTCGGAATCTGCGATTGGATGCGGCTTTGGAGATTCTGGAAGGTGATCGTATAGTGCACATTCACAGTTACCGGCAGGACGAGATTTTGATGTTCGTTAGGCTCGCGGAAGAACTTGGCTTCACGGTGGGAACATTTCAGCACGTGCTTGAGGGCTACAAAGTTGCTGATGAGATCGCTAGAATAGGGGCTGGTGGTTCCACTTTCAGTGACTGGTGGGCTTACAAAATGGAAGTCTACGATGCGATCCCATTCAACGGGGCGTTGATGCGTGATGTGGGTGTCTTGACCTCGTTTAATTCTGATAATGCCGAGTTGGCGACGCGCATGAATTTGGAAGCGGCAAAGGCTGTGAAATATGGCGGAGTGCCAGAGGCGGAGGCACTCAAATTTGTTACGCTGAACCCGGCGAAGCAGCTGCGTATCGATGATCGTGTCGGTTCGCTGGAGCCGGGGAAGGATGCTGATTTTGTGATTTGGAGCGAGCACCCGATGTCTGGTAGGGCGAAGGCGCTCGAGACTTGGATTGATGGACGTAAATACTTCGATCGGGATCAGGATGCCGCAGAGGTGAGCAGGATCGGTGAAGCGCGCGAGCGTCTGATCGCTAAGGCGCTCAAGGAAAGGGTGAAGTCTGGCGGTAAGGAGAAGGACGGGGAGAAGCTGGATGGGAAAGAGAAGCCTGGTCTGCGTGGGCTATTCCGCAATGGCTTGGCAGAGGGAGAATGCCGCTCGGTTTACAAGGGCTTGTATCACAATGGTCGCAGCCTCCACACCTGCAGTCGCAACAGCTGCTGCAGCAACTAGGATTTTATGATGATGAAGGTGATTAACAAACTTGTATGCGTTCTTGCGCTGCTCACTACCAGCAGTGCTAACGACAACGTGCCAGCTGCCAAACAGGATCACCCGATCTTGCTCAAAGGGGCGACGGTTCACACGGTTAGTGGCCAGGTGATCGAGAACGGGATCGTACTGTTCGCGGACGGTAAAATTCAGAATGTTGGCGGTGCCGATTTAAAAATTAATCTGGAGCCGGGGACGCAGGTGATCGAGCTGGAGGGCAAGCACGTTTATCCGGGGTTGATTGCGGCGAACACGGTGCTCGGTCTGACTGAGGTAAGAGCTGTCCGGGCGACCCTTGATACCACAGAAGCTGGTAAGATTAATCCCAACGTGCGCGCCCAAGTGGCAGTGAATCCTGATAGTGAGCTGTTGCCGGTGACGCGGACGAATGGGGTGTTAGTCGCGCAGGTGGTGCCACTGTCGAGTGGCAGTGGTGCGATCTCTGGAATGAGCGCGGTGATGGCACTCGATGGTTGGACTTGGGAAGACATGACGGTGCGCGCCGAATGTGGCATTCATATCACCTGGCCGAAGATGGTAGTGATCCCGCGCAGCGACTCAAAGGAGGTTTCAGAGAAACGTAGCAAGTCGCGCGATGAACAGATCGAGGGGCTATCGAAAGCTTTCGATGATGCGCGTGCCTATCTGAAAGCCCGGGCGGCTGAGCCCAAGACGACGAACACTGATTTACGCTGGGAAGGCATGCGTCCGCTGCTTGAGGGCGAGGTGCCGGCGTTCATCTATGCCAATAGCAGTGCGCAAATTCGTTCGGCCTTGGGGTTTGCGAAACGACATGGTCTGAACCGAGTTGTCATTGTTGGTGCACAGGATGCGTGGCGGGTTGCTGGAGAGATGAAGGCTCATGGCGCGTCCGCTATTATCAGCCCGATCAACGAGTTGCCGCTGCGCCGCTGGGAACCCGTCGACACGGCGCAGCTGAATCCGTTGAGACTGAGCGAGGCTGGGGTGAAATTTTGCATCGCTAACGGTGGTGGCACCTTTGGGGCGGCGCATGAACGCAATCTGCCGTATCAGGCAGCGCGCGCGGCCTTGTCTAACGAGGCCGCGATCAAGTCGATTACTTTGGATGCTGCGGAAATCTTGGGTGTGGCTGATCGGCTTGGGTCAGTGGAAGCCGGCAAGGACGCGACCTTAATTGTGACAGATGGTGATCCGTTGGACATTCGGACGACGGTGGAGCGCGCGTTTATTGGCGGGCGGAAAATCGATCTATCGAATAAGCAGACACGCTTGTTTGAGAAGTACAAGCAGAAATACGGGAAGTAATCGGGGGGGCGCACAATTGGCATTCGGTGCAGGACTGTATGGAAGAGAATTCGGACGTCTGCTGGCCGAACAGGCGGCGTTACCCAAGCGTGGCAGTATGCAGAAAAATGGCGACTGGCTTTTGAAAACCCTCGGTGGCGAGGAGCCGGGGGGCATTTGCCGGAATGTAAGTGTTTTAGGGTTCGACCGATTTATTGCACCTTACGGGATGCCGTTTTTTCTTCTGTGCTAAATCCTGATTAACTCGATCGCTTAATCGAATACCTGCAGATCTTCAAGGGCACCTCCGGAAACCTGCTGTGGAAATGGGGCGCAGAGAAAATTCCCGCTGGCGAGGCGATAAACGCTAAGCTATCTGGTGATAGTGGGCGCTTTAGCAACGAAGACAGCGGGGGTTTTATCAAGCTCCAGCCCGCATGAGGTTTTCGGAGGTGCCCTGTAGGAGAGTTGCATTGAGCGGGCGCACAGGTTGACGAGGAAGCCCTACGCCTTACCCTCACACTGGTTATGAAACTACCCATCCGACTACTACTATTGCCCTGCATGGTCGCCGCACTCTACGCGGAGGAAAGCCCGCTGATAAAAGCCAAAGATGGCTCTGGCGTGTATGGATACAAAGACACGCCGAAGCTGCCCTGGTGCGAGTGGCTCGTGCACGATCCTGACAGACCCACCCCGCCGAAGCTGGATCCTGGCAAGCCCGTCGTTTCGTCGCCGCCCCCTGCAGATGCGGTGGTATTGTTTGACGGCAAGGATCTCTCCCAGTGGACAGAGACGGATTGGGATGTCTCAGGCGGAATACTGACCGCCACGGGAAAAAAATCCCCGTCGACGAAACAGTCGTTCGGCAGTTTCCAACTCCATCTCGAATGGAGGATGCCCAAGAACTTCGAAGGACCTTGGTACGACAGGGGCAACAACGGGGTCTTGCTGCATGGACTCTACGAGATCCAGATTTTCGATTCTTCCAGTGAGCCGCTCTACCCGGACGGTCAGTGCGCGGCTATCTATGCGCAGACGCCGCCGCGAGTGAACGTCACGCTTCCGCCGGGCGAATGGCAATCCTTCGACATCATTTTCACCGCACCTGTATTTGAGGGAGCCGAGGTGGTCACACCAGCCTACGTCACAATGTTTCACAACGGTGTGCTCGTGCACCACCACCAGAAGATCTACGGGGCGACCGGCCACAAGGTGCTTCCACACTACAATCGCAAAGTCAGCCAAGGGCCGATCAGACTAGCGGGCCATGGCTGCCCGGTCGCGTTCCGCAATATCTGGGTGAGGCCAATCGCCGCGCCCGAGTAGGCGCTAGCACGGCACTACCGCGTGAGATCACGCCACCCACGTCGAGCGCTGCGCGAGGAGGTCGAAAACGCGCGCACTGCGATCACGACATTCTCGCTACCTCGATCTCGTTCTCCCCGCTCCAGGACCAGCCGAAGAATCCGTCGTCGTAGTTTTTCGCCCGTAGGCCTAACAGCAGCGCGACCAGCAGTGCGATGCTCGACCGCCAGCCGGTTCCGCAATAAAATATTAGCGGCTTCCTCCCAGCGGCGACCTCGCAATCGATGATCCCCTGTTCGCGCCAACGCTGGGCGACGGCATCCAACATCGGGGCGAGCATGTGAGTCTCCGGGTCGACCAGGTTGTCCCAATCGCCCTGATATTTGGCGCTGGGAATGTGTCCAGCCTTGGAGAAGAATGGGTAGTGCTGCGTTTCGGTTCCATCCCATTCGCCACCTCCCCGCACATCAATCAGCTTGCCCGTCGTTGGCCGATTGGAATGGCTGATGCTGCGGACCTCCGCCGTGGTCGCAAGAAATTCCGGCCGCATGATCCACGCCGAGTGCGGTTGGAAAAGCTGGCGGCCAAAGCCTTCCATATCGCCGGCAACTTTGATTTCGGAAGTCGTC
>JBLHKE010000258.1:0-9954 GCA_047619485.1 Verrucomicrobiales bacterium
ACCGGCCAGGAAAATGCCATGGCAGAGTGCCGTAACCCCGATCGCTTTCAGCCAGGCTCCTTCGAGCTAAGGGGTTGTCAGGAAATAAGTCATACAAAGATGCGCAGGAATTTTAGTCAGCACCAAGGCAGATTTCAGCGATGATAGCGGGCTATTTGAGTTGGAAGCGAACGCGGGTGATGGCCAAAATAACCAGCAGATTGTAGGAGTTATTTACTGACAAGCCCTTAGTCGAGCCTGGGATGACATTGAGCGTGCGGCCTTGGGTGATCACGTCAGTGGCACCTGGGTCGTGCCAGACATCCAATTCGGTGTCGGGTGGGAACTCTAGCTTGAGTTCATCGGTCGAACTCGATTTGGCGCCAAAGCCCGCCAGCCCAATCCACTCTTGTTTGCCGTTCAAGCTGCCAAGCGCCCACCGGTATTTGCCATTGCCACTTCTGCCGCCTCCCGAGTTCGAGACCCCGACATCCGTGACGATAAAGATGGCCTTCGAGTAATGAGTAGCGTTGATGGCGATCCGCCAGTGATTGTAGACCACCACCGATGTCGGTAGCCCGATGAATCCGCCAACTACCAGTAGCCAGAACGTGACTCTCGGTAGATTGGAGGACGCCCACGATTTTGGGGCTTGGCAAGTGTTGGCTAAGGGCTCAAGGAGTGCGTAGAGAGACCAGAATATGGCCGCACCAAAGACCAGTGACGAAAGCAGATAGATATCCCACTGCATCCCCCAAGCGAGGTCGCTAGCCCCTTTGTAGGATCGGGTCGCCGTGGCATAGCCTAGGCAGATCACGAACGCGATGGTTGCGAGCCAGGCAACATGTCGTTGGATCCTCTTCCCCTCTGACCCCTCTCGGCGAAACCGGCGGGCGTAGAGGAAGATTGAGATCAGCGTTGGCGAAATCTTCTCCCACAGAATAAAAACAGGATAGACGGAGTTCTGAAAGATTGCCGAGGTGAACAAGCCGAAGATCCAGATGGAGAATGCGAGTCCAAAAATTCCGGCGGTCGGGAGCCTGGCGATCTTCTTCAACATTGGTTTCTCCGCAGACGCTATGGGGGCGTCACCATTTTTCAAGGCGATCGACCGAGCTTGTATCTTTCGGGCAGACAAGAGTGTCTGCCCTCCAGTCCGGCCGGCGTCCGGAGTTGAATTTACTCAGCTATGGCTTTTTTGATCGCGGTGGCGGCCTGGAGTTTCTGCTGCTTCAACCACTCGTGTTCGAGCAATTGGAAGCGGGAGTTGACCTGGTTGCTGAGGATGGTGCGGGCGCGCTCCATGCCTCCGGCAGCGTAGCGGCCGAGTTGTAGCGAGGCGAATTTCTTCGCGTCGTCAGCGATATTCTCGGGCTTCGCGACCGGGTTCAGCACCGAGGTGAGTATTGCTTCGGTCTCGCGGGTGATCAACTCTAGGCGCGCCACAAAGACGCGCTCGATCTTCTTCGGCTTGGGAGTGATCGTCAATGGCACCATGGCGTCGGCGATGCTCTGCGGCAGCACAGCGAGGACGCGCGTGCCTGGCTCGATGAACCAGAGGTCGTCCCAGGTGGCGACCATCGCAGCGGCTTCTGCTTTGGTTAGTCCCTCTGCGTGCAGCGCGGCGATCATCTCGGCGCGCAGCTCGACGGCGACTTCGTCGGCAGATCTGTCTGGATCGGGGAAATGGATCTCCGGTTGGTTGGGCGATTCGTCAGTGGCGCTGCTGAATGTTTTGAGCTGCTCGACCGAGACGAACGAACTCTTCCCGCCGACCACTTGGAGGGCGAACAGTTTCGGGATAGTCGCTTGCCCGCTGTTGGTCAGGACAAAAGTGTTCGGGCTATTCAGCTGGTGGGCGGTGAGTTCAAAGTGTCTGCGGTTTCCGGCTCCTCGGTAGAAGATGAAATGGTCGATGGGTTCGATCTTTGGAGGAGCGGTTGCCGCTTGCTGCTTGTCTGAAATGAGGGCCATCTCGACCAACGCTTGCTGCAGCGCGTGCGGTTTGTAGACAGGGGTCGGTTTCTTCACTACGGGCTCGGGTGTTCGCGAGAATGGGGTCGGCAGTGGCTTGTTGCGGAACAGCCATGCCTCCGGGACGGCGCGGGCAGCAGCGTAGTGCCGGCCAAGTGGCTCTGCGGCGACTGGCACCTTTTTGAGTTCGGGAGAATCCGGGGCTAGCAGGGTGCCACGCCACGTGATCGTGCTAAACCGGTTGATCGCAGCTGGGGGGAACACCTCGGTGATGCGCCCTTCCGGAAAGCCAGCAGTCACGGTGATGTCCATCTGTTTCTCTGGGTAGAAGTACAATACGGGCGTCTCCATGCGCACATTGTCCAAGCCGCTGGCTAGATTGAAGGTGCCGCTCTTGCCGCCGAAAAATCCGGTGCGCTGCACGAAGGGTGGCAGGTCGACTAGCTTGTTCGGCGCCTGATACCATTTGATCACCTGTCCGTTGGATCCCTGCAGCACGGTGAAAGTTCCCCACTCGTGCACTTCGAGATCCGCGATCTCGTCGCTCTTCTGAGCCACACCCATCGCTGGTCTCTTGCCTGCCTTCTTGGCGACTGCGTGCCAGTGCTCGACGGCCATTTCCCCATCCCGCAGCGACCAGCGCTCGAGCCGATCATCTTCGTAGGCGATCTCGACCACGCCGTTGTTCAGCGTGGCTTTGCCGGTGGCGCTGCGTTTCGGTTCCGAGACTTTGACGGTGCCGTCGGCTGCGATCTGACAGTTCTCGACGACGCCGTTGTTGAAGGTGACGATCCAGCTGCCGACCGGCAGTTGCGATTCCGCGCCCTTCGCGCTGGCGTGGGCGATCATGGCCATCAGCGCGATCGCGACGGCGACTATGGGGTTCAATTTCGTTTTCATGGTTTTGTTCTGGTTTTGTTAGAGCTATTTACCGATTCGCTCGATTCGTTCGGCTGGCCAACCAGCATTGCTGAGAAAGGCGTCCGCGGCGTCTGCGTTGCGTGATCTCCAGTTGGCGAAGACCCGGTCGATGGTGTCGTCGCGCATTTCGGAGTCGGAGACGGTCTCGGCCCAGCGCAGCGCGCTCTCCGGATCGAGGTCGGCGACCTGGCGCGAGAAGGTCATGCGCGCTGTGTCGCTGGTCGGGCCAGCCGGTTGCTTGCCGAGCCATTCGCCGGCGGCATTCGGGTCGAGTTGTGCCCAGACGTTGATGATTTTTACAAGGGTGTCCGGCCCGGGCACGTGCTCGGTCCACCAGTCTGCCGCCGGTGCGGGATCGCATTGCAGCCAGGTGAAGCCGAGGCTGTCCATCAGGCGGGTGCGCTCCCAGGAGGGTTCGGCTTTTTTAACGAAGTCGGCTGCCGCAGCGGCATCGCGCCGCGCCCACTGTTCGATCATCGCACGCTTCGCTTGGATGCGTGTCTCGTCGTTGTGGATCTCGGCGATCAGTGCGGTGATCTGTTCGCGGTCAGTATCGGTTTGCACCGTATCGAGGATGCCACGCAGAGCCAGTGCGCGTTTCGGTGGTTCGAGCGCCTGCAATCGCATCATCGCCCGACGCGGATCGTGATTGGCCATGCTGCGGAAAATAGTGGCGACTGCCGATTCATCGATTGGCACATTGCGAAACTGGTGGGAGCCGGTCTTGCCGGCGATGCCGAGTACAGCGTCTGGATTGTGCATCGCCCAAGCCATCAGCACGCCCTGGGCGAGGTCGGCGCGTTCGCCCGTCGCCGCCTCGGTCTGCACCCAGGCCATCGCCGCCCGCGGTTGCAACTCTGCCCAGTGGGCGAGGATGTTTTTCGAGAGCAGCACGCGCGCCGGTTCGTCTCTTAATTCTGCAGTCAGCGCGAGCGCCTCCGGCATCTGCTCGACGTCGATCAGTGTGATGAAACCGAGTGCCTTTGCGGTTCCCGCGACCCTCTCGCGACCCCCCGCCCATTCAGCGGCAGCGGCGGCGATCAATTCCTCTAGCTTGAGTGGCACCGGAGCAACGCTTGGTGTTGGGTTCACCGCTGCGTTTTTCACAGCAGCTCCCTCACCGGTCGCTTTTCTCTCCCAGGCTCGAGAGGTGTCGTCGGCTGGGGCTGACTCGGGCCGGATCATCTTCGATCCGGCAAAACCTGCCATCGCCACGATTGCCACCAAGGCGGCACCCGCCTTGAAGCGTGCGGCGGCACCCAATCCGGACAGCGCCCCAATGAGTGAACTTCCCGCCGCCGTCGAAGCGGTCGCGGCACCCGCCAGCGAATGCGCAGAAATATTTGCTGCCAGCGACCGCGGTGCGGCGGTGACCGAGTTGGCGAGCATCAATGAAGCGAGGGCGCCACCGCTGCTGACCACGCCGCTTCGGCTGAGTATGGTGCGCAGTTTATCCACTGCTCGGCTGACTTTTTTCTGCGCCGAGTCATCGCTCATGCCCAACGCCTCGCCGACCGAGCGGAAGTCCCGTCCTTCGAAAAAGCGCAGTACGAGCGCGACGCGGTCGGTGCTCGGGAGCGTGTCCATCGCCGCGTCGAGCAGCGGGGCGGTCGCTGACCACTCTGGATCGGTCGCTGCGGAAAGTTGGGAAGCATTCATGGTGGCAGCATCTTGTTCGCGGGCGCGGCGACGGCGTTCTTTGTCGATCATTTTCGAGGCGACGAACCTGGTGTGACGTTGCAGCCAACCACCCGGCGGCATGTCGGTTGGGATGCGTGCCGCCTTGCGGGCAAAATCGACAAACACCGTCTGTGCGACATCCTCGGCCAGTGCTCGGTCGCCGTTCACCCTCCGCAGGGCTGCCGAGAACACGTGATCTAGATGGCGGCCGACCAGTTCTTCGAAGGCTGCGGCGGAAGCATCCCGCATGTAGCGCTGCAGTAATTCGGCGTCGGTGTTCGCATTCATGGCGGTAGGTTCAGTCATCCCCGTTCACCATACAAGAACGGGCAGGAACTAAGAATCCGACAAGAAACTGAATTTTTCTACTGCGGAAGGCCTTCAGTTGTCTAGAAACGATCGGTCGCGCCACGAATGTGGATTGCCTTAATAGCTCACCTGCGCAAGGTTTTGTCATGAGTCAAAGCACCACCATCGGCGTCCCAAAGGAGATCAAAGATCATGAGAATCGGATTGCGATGCTCCCATCGGGTGCGCGGGAGTTGGTCGACCGAGGACATCGGGTGATCGTTCAGGCTGGGGCCGGTGTAGGCGCGTCCTATCTCGACCCGGAGTATGTGGCGGCTGGCGCTGAGCTGGTCGAGACGGCCGCGGAGGTGTTCGCGGAAGCCGATCTGATTGTCAAAGTGAAGGAGCCGCAGCCCTCGGAGGTGGCGATGCTCGAGCCGCGTCATACTTTGTTCACCTACTTGCACCTCGCGGCAGACAAAATGCTCACTGAGGATCTGGTCGCTACCGGCTGCACTGCGATCGCCTATGAGACGATCGAGGTGAATGGCCGCTTGCCGCTGCTCGAGCCAATGAGCGAGATCGCTGGACGCATGTCGGTGATCGTCGGTGCCTACCACTTGGCCCGCCATCGCGGTGGGCGGGGGGTCTTGCTCGGTGGCGTGCCTGGCGTGTTGCCGGGGCGCGTGGTGGTCATCGGCGGAGGCACGGCGGGCGTCAACGCGGCGCGGGTGGCGACTGGGATGGGGGCAGACGTGACGATCTTGGAAGTGGATCTCGAGCGAATGCGGTTTTTGGACATCACGATGGATCGGGCGCACACACTCTACTCGAGCCGCGCGAGCTTGCTCGACCAGCTGCCACGCGTCGACTTGATCATCGGCGCGGTGCTCGTGCCAGGTGCCAAGGCGCCGAAGTTGATCACCCGCGAGATGCTGAAAGTGATGCAGCCGGGTAGCGTGTTCGTCGATATCGCCGTCGATCAGGGGGGCTGCGCGGAGACGACGCGACCGACGACCCACAGCGATCCGACCTACGTCGAGGAGGACGTTATCCATTACTGCGTGGCAAACATGCCGGGCGCCTACTCCCGCACGGCAACGCAAGCCCTGACCAATGTGACCCACACCTATCTGAACCTCATCGCCGACTTGGGGCTGGCGGCGGCTTGCGAGAAGAATCCGCAGTTGATCGGCGGGATCAATTGCCGCGCGGGTGAACTCACCTGTCCGGCGGTCGGCGAGGCGCATGGTATGCAGTTTTCTGTGCCGGATTTCGGCAGATAGATCGCAAATTTTTAGGGGTCGCTAGGAACCACCGGTTTTACCCGCAGGGCGCGTGCTGACCTAAGCCCGTCCCAATCGCCTCCGCTCATCTTGCGTGCCCCGCTCTTGCGCTCGGGGGTGAAGACCTCTCGACATATGGCGAATACCGACTCCACGAACGACTCACGCCCGACCGCCAGGCCATCGCTAAAATAGCGGACTCGGCAACGCAGCAGTTGCGCCAGCGAGAGCTTCCCACCCGCCGCCCAGACCTTTGCAACGGCGGCATGCGATAGCCCGGATTGAGCAGAACGTTTCTCGCCGATACCAAATAGGATCTTGCGGTAGCGTGGACCGACATCGCCCCAGTTGGCGTTTTCCTTGAAGTCCTCGAGCGCCCTAGAGATGCCTCTCCGTGCCACGCGATCGCCCGCCACTGCTTCGCTGTAACCGCACCAGCGGTAGTCTTTGGGGTCATCAACCATGGCAGCCCGAACACAGTTCAAATCGATGTAGGCAGCAACCTTGAGCAAGGAGTTCCAATGACCTTCGACGATCACGCTTTTGAAACGCGATTCCCACAAGACGCCGACCCGGTCGTGGGTGCGATTGAACCAGAGGGTGAACTTCTGCTTCAGCGTTTTCATGAACTCGCTGAGATCCCACATACGTTTCAGGAAGCGGGCGCGCAACTGCTGTAGGGGATCGCTGCCAACGCGTTGCGCCTCCTCGAATTCCCGTTCGATCGCAAGCATTGAGTCGGGCGAGTAAAGTGCCCGACAGCGCTCCAGAATTTCCTCATCTGAGGGATCGACAAAAGGGCGGGGAGGGACTTCGACCAAGACGTGAAAGTGGTTTGAGAGAATCGTCCAAGTGAGCACCCGGACTCCAGAGAAGGCCTCGACCTGCCTGAGAATCTTGCGGAAGACATCGCGCTCATGCGCTTGGAAGACAAAATTGCGATCAACCACCCGACTCAAGCAGTGGTAATATGAACTGGATTGTACGGCTGGCAAGATGGTGCGGCAACGAGGCATAAAACTAGTATGCATAAAACGTGGAAATATACAACTATTTTCTACTTAGGTGTCGTAGGTGTAGTCTACATTATAGTGTCACGCGATGACGGTGAAAGATGCCATCCTAGGAGACGTTTTGGCAGTGGTTGGTTCGCTGGTGGTCTCTGGCTGAACTCGCGTGTGATCTAACTGACCGTTCTGTAAGTCGCGCGAAACCATCTCGGCGGCGGCGTCGAACTTGTCCCCACGTGGTGTGCCGCGATCATTTGGATGCCGCGACATGGAACTCGTGTGCCTCGAGCATCATCCTGTCTTCATCGTATAGCCATGGTTCGGACTTGACGAGTGGGGTGGAGATCAAGAGGAGGATGACGGAGAGGAGCGGAAAACGGGAAGGCGTCGTGGTTGAAAATGGGATGGCTTCAGCTGGTGCTCAACTGATCTTGAGCTAGCGTTTGTTCTGCCAATGATGAATTTCTCACGCCGATACTTCGCATTCTTTCTGAATTTTCTGCTTTTGCTAACAGCGTTGGGCGCGGCCGAGATCAATGTTTTTTTCAAGGAGCACTGTAATAAGTGCCACGGCGCAGAGAAGCAGAAGGGTGACGTGCGGCTCGACACTCTGGGTGCGCCGACTGCCGTTGGCGAGGCGGGCGAGACTTGGTTGGCAGTTCTCGATGTCCTCGAGGCTGGCGAGATGCCACCCAAGAAAGAGCCGCGTCTGGAGGCGACAGTGGTCACTGCGCTGATCGGACGGCTTGGCGATTCTCTGGCGAAAACGATGGAGGGGCCGATTGGCCTGCGGCGCCTGAATCGCACCGAGTATGAACATACGCTGCACGACCTGCTCGGCATCGACCAGCCGCTCAAGGACCTGCTCCCGGAGGACAGCAGCGTGCAGGGATTCGACAACGTCGCCGATGGATTAAGCATTTCCTCGGTGTTGATGGAGCGCTACCTCGAGTCGGCGGACATCGCGTTCGAGAGCACCATCCGGCGCATCAGACCACTGCCGGCTGAGACGCGTCGTGCGGGTGTGTTGGAGGACAAAAACAACATCGATTCGGTGAAGAAAGAAAAGGGTGGGGTGATTGAACGGGAGGGCGCGTTGGTAAAGTTCACCCCCGGCTGGCCACCGGTGCGGATCGACGAGGCGCATCCGATCGAAGACGGTCGCTACCGGGTGCGGATCGCGGTTTGGCCACACGATCCTGGCGAGCGCACCCTCGCTGCAGCGATCTACGTGGGACCCTTGTTCGGCTCTGGCAAGCGCCGCTTCCAGGGCCTGTTCGACGTGACCGGAACCCCGGAAAAGCCGCGCATCATCGAGTTCGAGACTTTCATGCGCGAGGGCGAGACGGCGCACATCGTGCCGTGGGTTTTTCCTGAACACGTCACCTGGCGTGACAAACATGAGAAGCGTCCGGGCATCGGCGTGCTCTGGGCGGAGACGCACGGGCCACTCGATCAGGAGTTCCCCACTTCCTCACAGAAGCGATTGTTTGGTGAGGGCGAAACGATTTCTACCGTCGATGGCTGGTCACATTGGATGCGCCACCGCAAGGGCGTGAAGCTGCAGAATGTCGAGTCGTCGGCGCCGCATCAGGACGCCGAGCGCATCATCCGCGAGTTCTTGCCGCGCGCGTTCAGGCGGCCGGTGGCAGCGGAGGAGATCGCGCCCTTCGTGGCGTTGACGCTCGATCGCTTGGAGCAAGGTCGCACTTTCGAGCAGTCGGTGCGAGCTGGGGTCTCGGCGGTTTTGTGCGCGCCGCAGTTCCTACTTTTGAACCGGGAGGAGACGGTGGACGAGTACACACTGGCTTCCCGGCTCTCGTATTTTTTGTGGTCGTCGATGCCAGACGCAGAGCTGATGAAACTCGCAGCCGCTGGCAAGCTGTCGGATCCGAAAGTGCGCCGGGCGCAGGTCGGGCGGATGCTCGGCGACCCGAAGATCGAGCGCTTTATCGATAGCTTCACTGGCCAGTGGCTCGGGCTGCGCGATATCGAGTTCACCAGCCCGGACAAGAAACTCTACCCTGAGTTCGATCCGATGTTACAGGAATCGATGCTGCGCGAGACACGTGGTTTTTTCCGCCACTTGATGGAGAAAAACTTGAGCGTGATGAACGTTGTCGACTCGGACTTTGCGGTGCTCAACGAGCGCCTCGCGCGCCACTACGGGATCGGCGGCGTCCGCGGGCACGAGCGATCGCGCGTGGTGGAGTTACCGGAAGACAGCATCCGCGGTGGCGTCCTCGCGCAGGGGAGCGTGCTTAAAGTCAGTGCGAACGGCACGACGACCTCGCCGGTGTTGCGTGGTGTGTGGGTGTTAGACAACCTGTTTGGCAAACCGGCGCCACCGCCGCCGCCAGGGGTGCCGGCGGTCGAGCCCGATATCCGTGGCGCGGTGTCGATCCGTGACCAGCTGGCGAAACACAGTGCCGATGGGAATTGCGCCGGCTGTCACGCGCGCATCGATCCGCCGGGCTTTGCGCTCGAGTGTTTTGATCCGATCGGTGGCGAGCGGGATTGGTATCGCTCGCTCGGGGAGGGGAAGCGCATCTCGAAGCGCGAGCCGTACACGATCGGTCCCGACGTCGACCCGAGTGGCGAGCTGCCAGATGGTGCCGCGTTTAGTGATTTCCGCGAGTTCCGGTCGATCCTGCTAGCACGCGACGAAGAGTTCGCGCGTGCGGTGGCCACGAAATTGCTCGTCTATGCTAGCGGCCGACCGATGACGGTAGCGGATCGGGCGTCGGTGACTGAGGTCGTGACAGCTGCTAAAAAAGAGGGTCTGGGTCTGCGTGCGATGATCCACGCGGTGGTGG
>JBLHKE010000259.1:0-9948 GCA_047619485.1 Verrucomicrobiales bacterium
TGATAAAATCCCCGCTGTCTTCGTTGCTAAAGCGCCCACTATCACCAGATAGCTTAGCGTTTATCGCCTCGCCAGCGGGAATTTTCTCTGCGCCCCATTTCCACAGCAGGTTTCCGGAGGTGCCCTCACGTTCCACCATTTCCTCCAAGCGTCGATCTCTGCATCGCGCTTCTTTTTATCCGAATGACGCATTTCGCCAAAATTGACCCGCGTCATCGTCACCAGCTGTGAATGCGCAACGCCAATGTGGTCACCCTTTTTCACACACCAGTCGATCAGAAAAGGCACTTTCTCGCGCGGCGGAAGCACGTCGAGGAATAGGTAGTCCGAATTGATCTGATACGAGATCCAATCCCAACGCACAAACGCTCTCATGTCTGGCAGATTTCTCCAACAACGTGCCCAATGGCGCGCGTCGCTCGTGGGTCTGAAGCTTCAGTTCAGCCGAAATCAATGCAGAAAGAGACAGCCCGAGAAGTAGAAAAACTTGGAGAGAAAAATATTTCATAACGATACCGAGCGCTGGGCTCCCAGAGAGATCGTCGCTCCCGATTGGCGAAAAAACTCAATAGCACCGCTAATCTCTCGACAAAATTCCGCAAAGAACCGGCATCGGCCGCTGCGCTAACGCCAGTTTTCGGAAATTCCTCAGCGCCGCCGGGGATTTCCTGATCATGCTAGCGAGCGCACACGCCGGGACGGCAGAGTCCTTGCGATCGTCACACCGCCAAGCAGCGCCGGTCCGAAGACCACCCTGCTTGTTCCCGGCGCAGCTCCTGGTGGATCGAAAACCAAGCAGCTGCTGATCAACACCAACGACAAGCCGGGGGCGAAACTCAATCTCGGCAACAAGGACGGCCAGGTGTAGCGGCTATCGAGCAACACCCACCAGATAGGGCGGCACTCGGAGCCGAGTGATGGATTGCGCATTCTGCTCTTTTATCATTAAGTAGGATAGTTAGGGGCGTTTCCAGCTACGGTCTGGTGTCTCGCGCCCGATTACCCACTCCCCCAAATGAATGCCTCACCCCCAGCGCGCGGACGCTCGGCGCCACCACTCGCCATCTTTATTGCTGTTCTAGCAGGATCACACCTCGCTTTCGCTGCACCAGAACTCTCAGAAATACTCGCGGTCAACGACTCGATCCTCGCTGACGAGGACGGCGAGTTCAGCGACTGGATCGAGATTCACAACCCGGATCCGACCAGCGTTTCCCTCGTCGGTTACCATCTCACCGACGACGCAACGAACCTGAGCAAGTGGACATTCCCAGCAGTGACGATCAGTCCCGGTGGCTACCTCGTCGTGTTCGCCTCGAACAAAGATCGCACCGACCCAAGCAGCGAGTTGCACACCAACTTCAGGCTCAGCTCTGGCGGCGAATACCTCGCGATGGTCGAGCCCGACGGCACGACCATCGCCAGCGAGTTCACCCCGACCTACCCGCCACAGTTCGCTGACGAGTCGTTCGGCTTCGGCACGCCCGGCGCAAGCGGCAACATCGACATCACACCCGCGTGGAATTCGCCCGGCAATTACTACAACGTCCAACTCAGCGGGGTCCAATCTGCGACGCTCGAAGCCACCGCCGACAGCATCGATGCCCCTCTCGCCGGCTCGCAACTCCAGTATTACATGTGGTTCGATTTCTCGTCGATGTTGGGAGCGGTCTCGCCGACCGATGTGATCAACTCCGCAACGATGACGTGGAGCGGCAATGTCAATGCATCCATCTTCGGTGCTAGTGGGGTGGACTCGGAGCTCGGCGTGTTACCAGTCCCGGATTCGAACTACGGTATCGACACGGTCGCGCAAACTTACAGCAGCACGACGCTTGTCGATTACTACGCCGGCAACCCACCGGTTTCCTCGTACACCGCGGTGCCAGGCCAGACGCCGATCACGACCTGGAACATCAAGGGTCTGGTCGAAAACTGGCGTGACAACCCGAGCACCCCGCAGCGCGGCCAGATCATGATCATCAACAGCGCGCAACCGATGTTCATGGACTGGGATCAGGATGGCTCAGGCAAACCATTGCTGTCGGCGATCGTCAGTACCACCACCGACCCCGGTGCGCCAGCACCGCTCGCCTATTTCGACACTCCCACGCCCGGCGTGGCCAACACCGGCGGCCAGCTAGCCGGGCCGGTTTTCGGCGAAGTCACCGAGAATCCGCCGCCACCGGTAATCGGGCCGCTCACGATCACCGCAGAGATCGCCGGTTCAGCCGAACCGGTGGCCAGCGTCACGCTCTACTACCGAAAAGCATTTGCCGCGGAAATCTCAATCGCCATGGTCGACGACGGCAGCGGCGCGGACGCCATCGCTGGCGACGATGTCTGGAGCACACAGCTCCCCGCGTCGGCCATCTCTCCCGGCGAAATGACGCGCTGGCGCTTTGTCGCGGCAGACGCATCTGGCGTGCAGACAAAAGAGCCCGCATACCGCGAGGCGCTCGATTCGCACCAGTATTTCGGCACCGTCGGGCACGATCAGGCGATCGAGACCAACCTCAGCGTCGTCCACTGGTTCGTGCAAAACCCAGCAGCCGCCAACAACACCACGGGCACGCGAGGTGCGGTCTACTACCTCGGCGAGTTCTATGACAACGTGCATTTTAACCGCCACGGCCAGTCGACCGGCGGATTCATCAAGAAGAGCTACAACCTCGATTTCAACAAGACCCAGCGCTTCCAGTGGAGCACCGCAGCGCCGCGTGCCGCCGACATTGACCTACTCACCAACTGGGCGGACAAGTCGAAAGTGCGCCACCCGCTCGCCTGGGAAATCATGCGCGGAGCCGGCGTGCACGCGCACTTCGCCTTCACCGTGCGTGTCGAGCAGAACGGACAGTTCTTCAGCACCGCGGACTTTGTCGAGGACGGCGACGACGTCTACCTCGAACGCGCCGGGTTGAACAAAGATGGCGCGCTCTACAAGGTCTACAGCAACCAGCTCAACAAGGACAACGGCAATACGGCGACCAGCGGCGTCGAGAAAAAAAACCGCCGATCTGAAAACAACGATGACTTGCAGGCGCTCATCAATGGCCTCGACCTCACCGGCACCGCGCTCACCGCCTACATGCGCGACAACGTCGATATCCCCAAGTGCGTCAACATGCTCGCGGCCAACTCGGTTATTCGCAACATCGACATGCACAGCAAGAACTGGTATATCTACCGCGATACCGGCAAGACCGACGAGTGGGCGATCTTGCCGTGGGATCTCGACCTTTCCGGCGGGCGCGTGTGGAACTCACAGAACACATATTTCGACAACCGCATCTACACCCAAGGCCTCGTCGTCACCGGCAATTCGATCCGGCTCGTCTCGCACCTGTTCGGCAACGCGGAGACGCGCGCCATGCTCCTGCGCCGTATCCGCACGCTGTCCGACACCTACCTGCAGCCAGAATCGACCCCGCTCGCAGAGCGCTGGTACGAGCGCCGCCTCGACGAGCAGTCAGCGCTCATCGACGATCCCGCGATGGCGAAGTCAGACGCGCAGCGCGATTTCGAAAAATGGGGATCTTGGTTGCAGGGCAACGGCAGCTCGGTTCCGTGGACGACCAACGACCCGGCGGTCGAATCGATGGCCGAGTCGATCGTGCGCTGGAAGACCGAATACCTGCCCGGCCGACGGAACGAGATCTACAACAACCAGACCGTCGGCAACGGCGGTGAGATCCCGCTGCCGCAGACCGAGGGGATCTCGGTCATCGTGACGCCCCTGCTACAAGCAGGCGCTCCAGCTTTCGCCTTTAGCCCGACGGATGATAGCCTCGGCGGAACCTGGCTCGGTGCCCCGGGTAACGAACCCTTCGACATCTCCGGCTGGATCAGCGGACCGACCGGATTCGGCTACGAGAACACCAATGGCTACCAGACAATGATCGGCACCAACGTCGCCACCCAGATGGCTTCGAACAATTCCCTCTACATCCGTATCCCTTTCGAGGTCGACGACCCAGCTGTCTTTGATAGCCTCGAGCTGCGCATGCAATGGGACGACGGTTTCGTCGCCTTCCTCAACGGGGATCTGCTGACTGCCGACAACAATCCTGCCACGCTGGCTTGGAACTCCGCCGCGCTCAATGCAAGTCACGAGGCGAGCGCTGGCGCCTACGACATCTACAACGTCACCGGCAAGCTCAACTCGCTACGCGCCGGCACCAACATCCTCGCCATCCACGGCCTCAACCAGGGCACTGGCAGCAGTGATTTCATCATCCGCCCCGAGCTCTACGCCGGACAGACGAGCATGGGAGCACCGGGTCAACCGGTTCTCAACTTCGGTGCCATCGAGTTTAGCCCGCCATCCGGAAACCAGGATGAGGAATACATCGAGATCAGCAACCCGCACTCGATCGCAGTCGATATCTCCGGCTGGCAGATCACTGGCGGGGTCGAGCACAGCTTCCACCCCGGCACGGTGATCGCCTCGGGCGGATCGCTGTTCGTTACGCCGGATGTGAACACCTTCCGCGCCCGCGCCGCCAGCCCCAAGGGCGGCGAGAGCCGGTTCATTCAGGGCAATTCCAAGGGTCACCTGTCCAGCTTCGGCGAGACGCTCAACCTGCTCGACGCCGAGGGGACTTTACTCACCACCACGACCTACACCGGCAACCCGTCGGACGAACAGCTCTACCTCGTCATCAGCGAGATCATGTACCATCCGGACGGCGACGGCTTTGCGGAATTCATCGAACTGACCAATATCAGTTCGAGCGTGACGCTCGAACTCAGCGGTGTGAAATTCGTCACCGGCGTCGATTTTGATTTCACCGCTTCAGCGATCACCTCGCTCGCGCCGGGCGCACGCGTGCTGGTGGTGCGCGACCTCGCCGCCTTCGAAGCCGCCCACGGCAGCGGCCACCCGGTCGCCGGCGTATTCGCCAACACCAGCCGGCTCAACAACGACGGCGAGACGATCAAACTCGAGGACGCGCTCAGCGGCACGATTAAAGAGTTCACCTACAACGACGTCGCACCGTGGCCGACCGCCGCCGACGCCGGCTACAGCCTGGTGCTGATCAAGCCGGACGCGAACCCCGACCCGGACATCGCCAGCAACTGGCGCTCGAGCGCCCTGCCCGCCGGCAATCCGGACGACACAGACGTTGTCCCCTTCCCCACCAATCCACTCGACGACGACGACGGCAACGGCAACGCCGACATCATCGACTACGCCGTCGGCAACAATCTCGGCCAGCCCCCGCTCGCACCCACAGCCAGCTTCGAGGCCTACGACATCGGCGGCAGCCTGCAGACGCGGCTGACCTTGAGCTACCCGATCAGCCTGGGTGCCGAGGGCGCCACCATCGGCATCGACGCCTCGACCGATCTCATCACCTGGACCGACGCCGCAGCCAACACCGAACTCGTCAGCCAGGTCAACCTAGGCGACGGCCGCGCGCTGGTCACCGTGCGCTTCACCTCACCGATCGGTGATGGCAAAAGCCATTTCCTGAGACTGCGCGTCAGTTCGTAGTGGTGACCGCTGGTCGCCACGAAATTCATACGCAGCGGCGGCCGGAGGTCACCACTACGGCCTCCTCCACTTTCTTACCTGCGAGAGCGTCGGGATACCCCGCACCACCTCTAACACATTCCCCTCTCCATCGGTGATCACGCTCGATGGCAACACCGGGTTCTGCACCTGCATCGCTCTGGCAAAGAACTCGGTCACCGCATTTTTCTCCGCGACACCCATCTCCGCCAGCATCGTGTAAGCTGGCTGGTGCTTCTCGACGTAGGCCGCGAGCTTCCCCGCGTCGTCATTCTCATCGATCGGCACGCCGAACAGGGCGACGCCGTCCTCCGCCAGATGGCGCAGCTCCGGCAAGTGGCTGATACACGCCACACACCAGGTCGCCGTCGTCGTGTAAACCTGAACCTTGGCATCGCCCCCCCCCTGCGAGACCGGGAATCGCGGCTTCACCGGCTGGCGCTCGATTCGCTCGCGTGCGTTGCGGTATTGGGTTTGAGAAAAAGCCCCACCATCAGCGCGGTTCTCATGCGCCGTTAGTAGCGTCCCCTCCACAACGCCCTCGACGCTAAACGTCTTCCCCGACGGCCAGCGAACACTCACCGACTCCACCGCATCGCGATCACCGATACCGATGATCATGGTCGAGCTGTTCTGCGCCGCATAACCCTCGCCACAACGGTGTTCGCGCTTCAATTTCACCCCACCCGATAGAACCACTTCCACCATCGCGCCATAGCCATCGCGATTGCCAAATTCCGAGGGAGCCGGGGTCGTATTGCCGCCGACGAAGCGGATGGCGACCATCCCGCCCGCCATGCCAGGGAGCTTCCCGATATCATTTTGGTAGAGCTGCATCAGTGGCTGGTTCGCGTTCACCATCGCGACGTCTTGCCAGCCATCGTGATCGTAGTCGAACAGCGCGAAGCAGCGGCTATCGGAAACCGAGTCCATCCCGGAGAGCGCCGACAAGTCGGTGAACGTCCGCCCCGCGCCCTCGTTCAGGAACAGGTGATTGCGTTCCTTGCCGCTGAGCGAGTGCACCACCAGTTTGCCATCGACCAGCTCGTCGCCCTTGTGCAAACGCATATCGATCTCCGGATCCTCCTCGCCCGCGATCACGTCCCGCTGCCACTCGCTTGAGCGCTGCACCGAACCATTGCGCAGATTCTTGTCGGTACGCACGACCGTGCGCCACAGGTTGCTTCACAAATCGATCTCCGAGGCCACCTCCGCCGGGGCGGTGAAGTAACCGCTCATGGTGTAGATGTCTAGATCCCCATCATTGTCAAAGTCCGCGAACTGCCCACCCCACGACCAACCAGCCTCCGCCACCAGTAGCGCCGGCGGCTCCAGACCGGACACCCGTGAGAACTTGCCGCCCTCGCCGTGGCGGTAGAGCACGTTGCCCTCGGCCGATTTCAAATAGTCGGCACCGATGCCCTCGAACTGCGATAGTATCCGCCGGCCAGCCTTGCTGAACATGTTCGTCACGTAAAGATCCTGTCGGCCGTCGCCATCGTAATCGCCAAAACTTGCGCCCATCCCGAAGCCATAACTGTTCACGCCGATCTCATTCGTTACCTCGACGAATCCGCCCTGACCGTCGTTACGAAACAGGTGGTCAGGCGCCCAATCGTTCGCCAGATAAAGGTCAGGATCGCCGTCCTCATCGTAGTCGGCCCAGGTCGCCTGCAGCGTGTTCTTCCAGACGTTTAAGCTCTTCCCCTCCAGCGCCGGCGCAAACTTGCCGCCACCCTGATTCACCAGCAAAACATTTGGTGGCCCGACCTGGTTGAGGAATCCCCGCCCACCTCCGATGCTGGTCTCCTCACGGTAGCGGCGCACGAACTCGGCAGCATCCGCCTCCGACAGAAACCGTTCCGGCCAGCCGTTCCCCGTCCCTCCAGAACCGAACTCCAGACTGACATCGCCCAAGGCCTCGAGCCGGTAGGTCGCGACGTAGAGATCCAACAAGCCGTCCCCATTGAAATCCGCTGCCGACATCGAGGACACCAGCGCTGGGAGCGACATCGGCTGCTCCACCGGCTGGAACCACAGGCCGGTGTTCTCGAAATACTGGCTGTGCTCGAGGCTGCGTCCCAGTACCAGGTCGGGATCACCATCGTTGTCGAAATCCGCAAAGATCCCACAAGTCGAATTCCCCTCGATCGCCAGCTCACTATCCGCGGCACGTTCCTCAAAGGTGCCATCGCCGCGGTTGCGCAGCAGCAGGTTCTTTCCCATCCGCACCATCACGTAGAGGTCATCGAAACCGTCACCATCGATGTCCACCACCGAGATGGCTGGTTTCTGGCTCATGGCGATCGGCGCGAAGTCGTACGAGCGTGCTCGCGTCTTCCCACTCTGGTAGTATTTTACCAGCTCCTCCTCATGGATCGAGTGGCGCGCACGCTGGCGGTCGCCCGGCGCAGGCAGCGCCTCGTCCAAGCGATCCGAAAACAGGCGCTGCCCTGCAGCTTTCGCTATCAATTCCGTCGACTTCCAAGCTGTGATCCGCCACTCACCATCAGATCGCTGGCGCCAAGTCACCACCAGCTTGCCGGACAGGCTCGTCCACGCACCCGATTGCTTCCGCGCCAGACCACCAAATTTCACCAGGCCCTTAAACTGATCATGAGTAGCGCCTACAAACTCGGCATCCACGAACTTGAACGTGGCGTGTTCGAAGTAGTCCACCTCCGCCAGTAGCGACGACCACAGTGCAAGCTCGGCGCGCGGGATCTCGCTGGCGTTAGCAGCGATTTCGAAACCCGACCGCTCCCCGATACCCATCTGGCTCGGGTCTTCACCCGGCTCCGATGTCGACGCCAGATCGGTTACGCTCACGACCTCGGCGAACAGACTCGCCCGGCTTGAATCGTCGGGGAGTAGCAAGTTCATCAGCCCGTTCGAAATCTGCCCAAGATCTGGTGACAGCACCAGAATCAATTCTTCACTGCCGACCACTTCGCGGATTAGCTGGTCAGGTGAGCTGATCTCCTTGCCCCCCTTAAACACTAGAAAATACGCCAACAACCCACCCAAAATCACTAGAACTGGCACGATCCATCGCCGCGTTTTCAGTTCGTGGGACTTATCGGATTGGTGGGGCATTCGATCAGATCGGGTTCTAGGTGACGAAAGACACAGAGAATTGAGCCAAAACCAAGGCTCAGAATTTTTAAAAGAGTCATTTACAAAACATCCCCAATAGAGTTAAAATCCTATTGTAAATCGTTAAATACAAGCACTTCCCAAAGAGAAATTTCTCCGAGAAGCTTGCACAAATTTGGAAACAACAACAAATTCATAATGAAAATCATCCTCACAACACTCTCTTTCAGCGCTCTGGCGATTGCCCAGAGCAGCGCGGTCGTCCTCTGGAACGCCGGTAAAATTGATAATGCACAAGAGTGGTCCGGTGCTGGTGGCGGAACGGGGCCGGGCACAGGTGCCGAAGACGTCCGTTTCGTCCAAGAGCTGGGAGTCAACGCTGCTCCTGGCAGCGCGACCAACACGGGCGGTGAAGGCGTGGGTCGCGACATTGACGATGACTACTACTTTGCCGGTTCCTACCCTAGCCCGATCGGGATTGTCGGGGCGAACGAAGCCAATATGGAGCGCGCATGGACCGGAGGTGACAGCGACCTGCGTTTCCACTTCAACTTCCCCAACACTGTCACCGCCACCGATCTGGTTTCGATCACGTTTGGTATCACCAGCGGCTTCGATCTACCAGACGCGATCGGCTGGGATATCGAGGTCAGCATGAACGGGGTTTCGCTCTACACCCAAGACGTCGTCAACGGTGACCAGGGGGGCGATTGGACTTCCCCGACCTTCACCCTCGGCGATGTCGGTGGCGTCGTTGGACCGGGCAACGACAACTACGTCACCCTGCACGGCACCAACGTAGGCAGCACTTCCCGCTGGTTGAGCCTCGACTACGCGCAGGTTGATGTCACACCAGTCCCTGAGCCATCCTCGCTCGGCTTCATCGCCGTCGCTGCGACTGGCCTCGCGCTCATCCGCCGCCGCCGCGGCAACTAGATTTCGCTTAGAACATTTTTAAAAACGCCGCAGGCCAAAAGGCCTGCGGCGTTTTTTGTGGGAATTGGCGTAATACCGAGTTCACGAGGAAATACCCCACACAAATTCTCCGGGCAATGAAACAGCATTTTTTGGATTGCTCCCGGCCCATGCGATGGCGATGCTCCAACTATGAAGCACTCATCCAACCGACGAAGTTTTTTACACAAAACCTCGCTCGGAGGTGCAGCGATCGCCCTGGCGGATCTGGGGATTTTTGGCCAACTGCCGGCGGTGTCCGCCGCAGAAGCCAAGCTCGATCCCGGCGTTGTCAGCCTGCGGCCGGAGATCGAACCGGTGGTGCGCCTGATTGAGGAAACGCCGCGCGCGAAACTGCTGGAAGAGGTCGCGACTAGAATCAA
>JBLHKE010000260.1:0-9902 GCA_047619485.1 Verrucomicrobiales bacterium
AAAAGCGGAATCGTGTCACGTGAGCCACACGGAAAATCATAAAAAAGCCGGGCACCCAGCCTTCAAACTACTGATCGACCAGCGGGATCGACAGAAAGTCTGGAGTCTGGACGCCCGGCCAAAACTTGCCGGAACGGTGCCCTACCTGAAGCGGTAGTAGTTGTCCGGATTGTGCATGTAGTAGTGATCGACCGGGTTGGGGCGCGGCAGGCGCACGAACGGGTTTCCGTCCTGGTCGATCTGCTCGTAGAGTTCCATGCCGGTCGCCTGTACGGGGATCGCCGTCTCGATCACCTCGCTGCTCGCGTGGGTGCGGCGCACTGGGATAATTGTCGGGCGGGCGGTCACCGGTCGCTTTGCGTCTGGGCTTTTGACCAGAGCGGTCTCGTGGATCTCGTCGACGATATGATCGATCCACTTCAACTTCTGCGCATCGTCGCCAAACTCCGACCAATCACCGCTCGAAATCTCCTTATACATGCGCGCGATGAATTGTTCACGGTCGATCCCCATCTTCTTCGCGATCGGGTCGGCGAGGCGTTTCCACCACTCTTCCATCTCCTTGAGACTCTCCCTCTGCTCGGTGAGGTTACCCATCACACCGCTCGCCAGCTGGTGGTGCAAGATAATCGCGTTCGGATAAGCTACCGAGTGGTCGGCCAATGTCGCGATCGTGGCAGCCATGCTCGCGGCATACTGCTTCACGACGACGTAGATTGGTGCCTCGCTTGTCTCCATCGAACGCAGGATCTTGTAGCCGGACATCACCGAACCGCCTGGAGAGTTGTCGATCACGATGAAGATCGGCTTCTTCGGATTCTTGTTGTTGTAGAAGTTGATGCGCGTCGAGACGTGCTCGGCGGTCGTCGAACCGATCGGGCCGTTTAGTTCGATGCGGCGATCACTGATCACCAAGCGCTTGCCACGCAGTGGGTTGTCGAGTTGCTGTGGTGCTTGATCGGCATAAAACGAGGCTTCGAGTGCTTTTTCTTTCACCGCGATCGAGGTCATGAGGCTAGTGAGATTTACCTTCGCCTCCGCCTCTGCCAACTTAAGGTCGCTCAACTTGGCCTCAGCGCGTGCTGCGGCGATGTCCTTCTCCGCCTTCAGTTTCTCAGCTTCCACCTTTAGCTCCGTCAATTCGCCATGGAGCTGCTCCTTGCTCTTCAGATCGTTGTCGGCAAGCCGCTGGGTGCGCTCTTCCATCTCGAACTTTTTCTCGTCCAAGGCCATCCGTCGCTCTGCCTGTTTAGCAGCGAGCTTCTCTTGCTGATTTGCCGCCCGCGCCGAAAGCAGTTCGCGCTCGAGGCTTAGGGTAGAGATCTCTTTGCGCATTGCATCGCTCTTCTCCTTTTCTGGATCGGGAGCTTTCTCCTCGGCGACTGGTTCGGCTGGCTTCTCGACGCTCGCCGCTGCTTCTTTCGTCGGAACCTCGGGAGCCTCAGCCTCTGATTTGGCAGCGCTCGCATCCTGTGCGCTTAGGAATCCTGCACCTCCGAAGGCGATCAGAGAAGTTAGAAATATCGTTTTAATGGCTTTTTTCATAATAATAATAATTTCAAAACAGAATAACATATGGAAATTATAAATAAAGGTTAATTTTTATAATTTTCGGCTAAATCGTTCACTCGTTTATAGCGCCAGCCACCAGACAGCTTGTCTAACGAGTTCGGCACGAGCGACCGATCAGTTGACATATATACGGCGCTCGGGTTTCCTCAGAGCATGAAAATAGTGACCAGAATGACCGCGATCTTACTGCTCTCGAGCAGCCTCCCTCTCAACGCTCAGGAAGCCGAGATATCCATCAGCAAGGGCACCAGCAAAGTCGAAATCAAAGCAGGAGATCAGCCCTTTGCCGAGTTGCGGTTTGGGCCAGAACGAAGCAAGCCAGTGCTCTACCCGATCTTTGGACCAGGACAGGTCAAGATGACCCGCGACTTTCCTTTCAGCAACGATACCAAAGGTGAAAAACACGATCACCCACATCACGAATCGCTTTGGTACACCCATGGCAACGTCAACGGGATCAGCTTCTGGCACATCGACAAGAACACCGGCACGATCAAACAGACAGGCGTGGAGATTTCTGGAGACACGATCATCACCTCGAACGACTGGCTCGGACCGGATGAGAAACGCGTCTGCTCCGACCAGAGGGTGATGAAGTTCAGCATCCTACCCGACGGATCCCGGTTGATCGATTTTACAGTGACGATCAATGCCAGCGACGGCGACGTGACCTTCGGGGACACCAAAGAGGGGTCAATGGGGATCCGCACCCACCACCTGCTACGCACCGACAAGGGCGCGGAGGTCACCAATAGCGCCGGACAGAAGGGCAAATCGATTTGGGGCAAACCCGCCAAGTGGGTCAACTACCAAAGCAAGATCGAGGGAAAACCAATCGGCGTCGCCATGTTCGACAGCCCGCAGAACCCCCGCCATCCGACCACCTGGCACGCGCGTGACTACGGGCTGGTGGCGGCCAATCCCTTCGGTGCCCACGACTTTTCGAAAGCAAAGAAGGGCACTGGTGATCTGGTGATCAAATCTGGCGAGAGTGTGAAATTCCGCTACGCCATCGTCTTCCACAAGACGACGAAGCCGATCGAAGACATCTACAATGCCTGGGCTAAGTAGCCGCAGCTATTTCCTACCACCTCGTCCCACTTGCCCTCCCAATTCGCTATTGGCATCGATCTCGGTGGCACCGCCATCAAAATGATTTGCCTGCGCGCCTCAGACGGAGAGGTGGTGGCGCAGGACCGGACTGATACCAAAGACGGAGAATTCACTTCGAGTGGGAGTCCTGTTTTTGCATCCAACGCGAGATCGAAAGCGCAAGCGCTTACAGCACAATTCGGCGGAGCGGAAACTCCGATCGGCGTCTCTGCACCAGGACTCGCCTCGAGGGACAGGAGGAGTATCGCCTACATGCCCGCCCGGCTACATGGCCTGGAGAAGCTCGACTGGGGAGAGTTTCTCGAACGACCAGCCAAGGTTCCAGTCATCAACGATGCACATGCCGCGCTGATCGGCGAGATGGCTTATGGCTCCGCCCGCGGGCTGCAAGATGTCGTTCTGCTAACCCTCGGCACCGGGGTCGGCGGAGCGATCGCCTCCGGTGGTCGCCTGCTGCGTGGTCACATTGGCCGCGCCGGGCACCTCGGCCACATCACCACCGACTTCCGCGCGCCAGGCGACATCTGCGGGACACCCGGGAGCCTTGAGGACGCCATCGGATTCTGCACCCTGGAACAACGCGGCGGCGGCAAGTATGAATCGACAACCGAGTTAGTCAAAGCCGCCGAATCAGGAGATGCGCAAGCGCAGGAGATCTGGGACTCATCGATCCGAGCCCTCGCCGCGAGCATCGCATCGCTCACCAACGCCATCGACCCAGAAGCCTTCATCATCGGCGGTGGGATCGCCAACGCCGGGGCGGCACTGTTCGACAGAATCGAGCGCCATCTCGAAGAATATGAATGGCGCCCGGCCGGACACCGCGTCAGGGTAATCCCTGCGCAACTCGGCGAATGGGCCGGAGCCTACGGAGCCGCCCACCTCGCCCAAAATCCCGACGCTTACTAACTAGAACGAAATGACAAGCCCAGCCGAAGATTACCTCGATAAGAGCGCCGAACTCTTAGCCATCGTCCGTGCCCAACTGGAATCGATCAATACCGCCGCCGACTGGTTCGCCGAAACCATCCTCGCCGGCCAGATGGTACACGTCTTCGGCTCCGGCCACAGCCGTATCCTCACCGAAGAGATGTGGCCGCGCTACGGCTCCTTCCCCGGATTCAATCCGATCGTCGAACTCTCACTCACCTTCCACAACCTCGTCGTCGGCGCCAACGGCCAACGGCAGGCGATGTTCCTAGAGAACGTCTCCGGATTTGCTGCGAGAATCCTGCGCAACTTCGACCTCAAGGACGGCGACACGGCACTGGTCGCCTCATCGAGCGGTTGCAATGTGGTGCCCGTCGAGATGGCGGAGGAATTTCAGAAGCGTGGCATCCGCGTCGTCGCCATCATCAGCAAGACTCATTCCGAAGCCAGTACGACCAAACACCCCGACGGTAAAAAACTGCAAGACTTCGCCGATCTAGTCCTCGACACCGGAGCGCCCGCCGGTGACGCCATGATCAAAATCGAAAACCTAGAAACCCCAGTCGCCCCAGGCAGCACCATCGGCGGCGTCCTCCTCATCAACACCGTCAAGGCCGAGGTCGCCAAGCGCCTCACCGAAGCCGGCCAGCCACCAAAAGTCCTCACCGGCGCAGTCGTCGTCGGTGCGGAACGCGCTACCGAACTATTCGAATCAGCCTACGACGAACACGCCCGCCGCCTAGCCACCTACTACCAGAACCTAGGCAAGTAGTGAAAGGGGCGTCTCGCCCCCCAAAGAATCCCGCCCAACTTTAACTCCAACTCCCGCCACGCTGAGCCAAGTTTGTGAAGTAGTAAAAGTTTGAGTTAACGTTAAAATTCACCACCCGCCTTCGTCGCCCTACCCCATGCAAGACACCCCACTCCGCACCTCCGTCATCGGCAGTTACCCCTTCCCCGCCTGGCTCGAGTTCGCCTCCTCCAACCTCCCCGCCTTCGGCTGCAACGACATCGCAGAGATGCAAGACGATGCCACGATCGCCGCCATCCATGACCAACTCACCGCGGGTCTCGACGTCATTACCGATGGCGAACAGACGCGCTTCGACTTCAACCTGTCCTTCTACGGTTACATCCAAGGCATCGACCTCGAGGCCGAATCCCCACGCAAATGGGGCCCCCCCGCCCACGACCAGCGGGGCAAACACGCCATCACCGGCGAACTCGTGGCACCAAATGGACTCGGTGCCGTCGAGGAATTTGAGCGACTCAAACGCCTCGCTCCCTCCACAACCAAACTCAAGGCCAGCATCCCCGGGCCATTCACTCTAAGCGGTCGCCTCATTCCCAATAAGCAATACCCCGATCGCTACGCCATCACCGAAGCGCTGCTTCCAATCGTAAGAGCCGAACTCGAAGCCCTCGTCGCGGCCGGTTGCGAGGAGATCTGTGTCGATGAGCCTTCGATGAGTTGCTACGGCTACAAGTCCGACACCAAACGCTTCGTCGACATCTTCAACCGCACCGTCGAGCCAGTCGTCGGTAAGACCCGCCTCTGCACCCACCTCTGTTTCGGCAACTTCAAAGGCCACGCCGTCGGCTACCGCCGCTATGCCCCGCTGTTCCCGGACTTCCTCGATTTGAAAGTCGACGAGCTCCACCTCGAGATGGCCAGCCGCGAGTATGCCGAGCTCGAAGCCATCGCCCCCATCGCCGAACGCATGGACGTCGCCATCGGGATCATCGATGTCAAAAGCTACCACATCGAGCCCGTCGACCACCTCGTCGCGCGGATCAGACAATGCCTCCAACACGCCCCCGCCGAGCGCCTCGTTTTCACCCCCGACTGCGGCCTGAGCCAGACCGCCCGATGGGCCGCGAAACAAAAATTGAACAACATGTGCGCAGCGACCCACGAAGTGCGTAGCAAGCTCTAAGGGGTTGTCAGGAAATAAGTCATACAAAGATGCGCAGGAATTTTAGCCAGCACCAAGGCAGATTTCAGCGATTATAGCGGGCTATTTGAGTTGGAAGCTAACGCGGGTGATGGCCAAAATAACCAGCAGATTGTAGGAGTTATTTACTGACAAGCCCAAAGCAAGTAAAGTGCTAGATGGGAAATGCTAAATCCTAAGTACAAATGAACCTCCCCTTCCTAAAAGACGACGCCCTGCTCACCGATATCCGGTCCGCAGACGAAGGCGCTGACCACTTCTTGATCTGGTGGCTTGGCCAGAGCGGGTTCCTAGTCAAATGGAACCACCAGTTCCTCCTCTTCGACCCCTACCTCTCGGACTCGCTGACGAAGAAATACGCCAATTCCGACAAGCCACACGTGCGCATGACCGAACTCGTCGTCGATCCAGGCAAGCTCGATTTCATCGATGTCATCACCTCCAGCCACAACCACACCGACCACCTCGACGCTGAAACGATCGCCGCACTACACGCCGCGAACCCCGATCTCAAACTAGTCCTCCCGGAAGCGAACATGGATTTTGCGCGGGAGCGCCTCGGCCAATCAACGCCCGAGCTGCTCGGCCTCGATGAGGGGAAGAGCCAGCTGGTCGGCGACTTCAAATTTACTGGTATCGCCGCCGCGCACAACGAGATCGCTCGCGATGCTGACGGACGCTGCCACTACCTCGGCTTCGTCGTCGAGTTCGGCCCGTGGTGCATCTACCACAGCGGCGACACACTCTGGCACCCTGGCCTCGTCCCGGCACTCGGACCATTCAAACCAACCCTCATGCTCCTGCCGATCAACGGCAACAGACCGGAACGCCGCGTTGCCGGCAACCTAAATGGGGCCGAGGCGGCCACCCTCGCCCGCGCCTGCAACGCCAACATGGTGATCCCCTGCCACTACGACATGTTCGAGTTCAACACCGAATCTCCCGATGAGTTCGCCAACACCTGCGAACGCATCCGCCAGCCGCACCAGGTCCTCGTCAACGGCGAGCGCTGGACGTCTCGATCCATCGAAATTTAGTCCCGCCTCGACCCCATGGTGGCAAAGCTAAGATTCATCCGCACCTTCACCGGTTTCTCTGGTCCAATCGTCAGCATCGTCCTGCACTTTGTTGTCACCCTTTGCTACATCAAGCGCTGGGACAAAGCGACGGCAGTCACCGTGTTCCCACTGTGGTTCTGGGCGATCCTCGGGATCCTGATCGTCACGATCGCGTGGTTTTGCGTGCGCAACAAATTCGGCATCCTCATCGCTGCGGTCTGGACAGTGACGGCACTGGTCGGTGCCGATGAGATCCCCGGTCTCTTACATACCATCCAGGGGAAAAAACTCATCAAGGCGCACCCGCAGACACACGAGGGAAAGCAGGTGCTGCGTGTCGCGACGATCAACTGCAGAGACCGCCGCCCCGAAGCGCTCCTCGAGGCCAAACCTTACGCGCCCGACATCGTCTTTATCCAAGAGAGCCCGACCGGGGTCGAACTTAATAAGATCGCCAAAGAATTCTATGGGAAAGACGGTCGCTCGGCCGGGGGGTGGAAGTGTGGCATCATCGCGCGCGGAGAGCTCAAACTGATCAAGAACAGCACCAAACCACGGTTCACCCACGCCACCCTGACGCTCCCCGACGGTCGCTCCATCGACCTCGTCAGCGTCCACCTGAAACATGCCATCACCCGCTGGGACTTGTGGGATCGGGATTGCTGGAAGACCCACTACGAAAACCGCAAGGTGCGCCGTAACGAGATCGTCGAAATCCTCACCCATGTCTCGAAAACCCACGGTGGTCGTCAGGTCATTTTCGGTGGCGATTTCAACGCCCCCGCCTCCGACGCGGTCTACAGCATCCTCCGCCACCACTTCCTCGACAGCTATCGCGCCGCGGGTAGCGGCTGGGGGAATACCTTCTACAACCGCCTCCCACTCCTGCGCATCGACCAGCTATGGGCGACTCCGCAACTCGAACCGCTCAACGCCCGAGCATTCCCGACGCGCAACACCGACCACCGCTTGCTCGTCTGCGACTACAAGCTAAACTGAAGCCTGATGCCCTTCCGCCAACTCACCCTCACGCTACTAGCCGCCCTCGTAACGCTCGCATCCACGCGTGCGGACAAGATCGACGACGCGCTCAATAAGATCGGAGTCTACGCCGACGGCATCGCGGCGCTCGCACAAAACAAGAACGAGGTGGCCGCCATCAATCTCCGCAAGATCGACACGTCCAAGCTTACTATCCCCGCAAAGATTCGGCTGCTCACCCGGATTGCCGAGGCTGAAGTACGCGCCGAGAACTTCGAAGCCGCGCTAGCTCTATTCGAAGAACCTGGTCTTGCCAGCGACCCACAGGCCAATTACTGGCGCGCGATTGCCCTGCTCGGCAGCGATGCCGCTAGCGAGGCTGAAAAAATTCTCGCGGAGATCACCCAGCTGCCAGATCACCCGCACTGGCCGGAAGCAACCCTGACCCGAACCTCCCTGCTACTGCGCTTCGGGGCGCTCGAGGAAGCGATCAAAATACTCACACCGCTAGTCCAGTCCGGCAAGGAACCCTTCGCCTCAGAGGCTGGGCTACGCGCCGCGGAGATCCGCCTCAACCAAGAACAGTGGAACGACGTCGCCACCCTGCTCGACGAATTAAAGTCGCCAGACTCACTACCCGTCGCGCAGCTGAAGTACATCCGAGCCCGACTCAGCCTCGGCAAGGGAGATTGGTCGGCCGCCCTCTTCCAGCTCCAGGAGCTCAACTCGCCGTCAGTCCTCGCCACCTTGCCACCGAACATGCGCGACGGAGCGACCATCAGCCTGGCAAACGCACTCCGCAAAAGCGGCAGCAATGAGGAGGCGGCCTCGCTCATGCAATCGTTCATCGACTCCCATCCCGAATCTCCCAACTTGAAGAATGCCTTCGACACACTCGATGGGATCGGGATTTTCAAGGCGAACAACATCAACGAGCGACTTGTTAACTGGGCGAACTCTCCCACCCGGCATCTCGCCGCGATCGCCACCTACTACCTCGCGGTCGCCCAGACCACCGCCGTCAACGAGGACGCGGCGGCAACCACCCTCGAGACCATCCGCAGCGACTTCAAAGATCATCCGGTCGCGGAACGGGCACTGCTCGACTTGAGCGAGATCTATGTCGCAACCGCCAATAAACCACAGGCGCTCGCCGTGCTCGCCGATCTCAAGACGATCACCAAAAATCCAGCCATCCTCTCGCGCATCGCGTTCATCGAGGCGCGTGCGGACTATGCTGTTGGCGATTTCAAACTCGCTGCCGACAAGTTCGCCGACGCCGCCGACGCAGCCAACGCCGCCAACACCGACGAGTCCGCCACCGCGATCGCAACTTACAACAGCGCCGTCGCCGCGTTAAAAACGGGTGACATTGATTCCTTCAAGCAACGCACCCAGCTCCTCACCAGCCTCGGCGAGACCGAAGCTGCCTCCAGCCTGCTACTCGAGCGATCACTGTTCAATGCCCGCCTGAAATCCCCCGACGCGGTCGACCAGCTCAACAAATTTCTTACCGAGAATCCCGAGCACCAGCGCCGCGCCGAAGCACACCTCGCGCTCGCCTACCTACAGCTCAATCTGAACTTCCCAGTCACCGCCCGCAAACACATCGAGAAGGCGCGCAAGGCTCCGATGGGAGCAAAATTAAGCCAGGAGGCCGAATACATCGCCTTCTGGATCGAGGTCGGCGATCACCAGAACACCACCGCGATCGAGTTCGGTGAGAGGTTCATCAAACGCTACCCGGCCTCCGCACGCGCCCCAGAAATCCTCTTCAAGCTTGGCGGCATGCACTTCCGCGATAGCTCGTTCACCCTAGCTCAGACAAACTTCGAACAACTCGCACTCCAATACCCAACTTCACCGCGCGCCGAGATCGCGCTGTTCACCGCCGGGCGCGCAGCCATGCGCACCGGGACCGAGGCAAGCATCAAGCGATCCATCAGCCTGTTCGCCGAGGTCGCCGCCATGGGTGGCGAGTTCGCGACCTCGGCCGAGCTCCAACGCGCGCTAGTCCACCGCACCCAACTCAACGAGGAGAAAGCCCTACCGATCCTCGACAATATCCTGAAGTCGAAACCGACCGGGGAAGTGCTTTTCTCGACGCTCATCACCAAGGGAGAATCCCTCGACGTACTCGGCGAAAAAGATCCTGCCCGGCTCGCTCAGGCGATCACCGTCTTCGATTCGATCGCTCGCCACCCGGAGGTCGACACCTACTGGCGCAACCAGGCACTCACCCGCAAAGGTAACAGCCTGGAACGGGCCGATCGGACGAACGAAGCCCTAGCCG
>JBLHKE010000261.1:0-9860 GCA_047619485.1 Verrucomicrobiales bacterium
CGATCTGGCAGAGCGACAACGACGATGACGGCAACAAGGGCGTCCGGATCAATTTCGTGATGGAGTTCGGCAACTACGGATACCGCGACGAATTCACCGGCCAAGGATGGGGCGACAAGCGGACGAACATCGAGAAAGAGATCCCGCGCCGCCACTGGCACCTCAACGACCCGGGTGTTGTCCCCAACCTGATCCTCACCGGCCAAGGCTCGCCGACCGGAATCATCGTCTACGAGGGATCGCTGCTTCCTGCCCTGTTCCGCAACCAAGTCATCCACTGCGACGCAGGCCCCAACGTCACTCGCGCCTACCCGGCGAAAACCGAAGGTGCCGGCTACTCCGCCACGATCGCCAACATCCTCGAAGGCAAGCGCGACAAGTGGTTCCGCCCCGCCGATGTCTGCACCGCGCCGGACGGTTCGTTGTTCGTCGCCGACTGGTACGACCCCGGTGTCGGAGGCCACGCGATGCGCGACCTGACCAGAGGAAGGATTTTCAGAGTCGCCGTGCCGGGCTCGAAATATTCAGTGCCGAAAATCGACCTCCGCACACCGGATGGCGCCGTGACAGCGCTGACGAGCCCGAATGGAGAAACCCGCTACCTCGCCTGGAACGCCATCCAGAAGATGGGCGACAAAGCCGGCCCAGCGCTCAAGAAACTTTGGGAAGGCGACAACCCGCGCCACCGTGCCCGCGCCCTGTGGGCTCTCGGGAAAATGGCCGGCAAGGGCCAAACTGCGGTCGATATGGGGCTCGCAGATAAAAATAGCGACATCCGCATCGTCGGCATCCGTCTGGCTCGCCAGCTCGGACTCGATGTCACTGCGACGGTGGCCAAAATCGTGCGTGACCAATCCCCCGCAGTGCGCCGCGAAGCCGCCATCGCCCTGCGCTTCGACGATTCGAAAAAGGCGAACGACCTGTGGGCAGAACTCGCACTGCAACACGACGGAAAGGACCGCTGGTACCTCGAAGCCTTGGGGATCGGTTCCGATCTCCACGCCGACGCGCGCTTTGCCGCCTGGTCGGCGAAGATCGGGGACAAGTGGAAATCCGACGCCGGCCGCGATGTCATCTGGCGCAGCCGCTCGACCAAAGCCCCGGCCTACCTCGCCAAGATCATCAAAGACAAATCGATCGCCGACCATGCTTCGCCGCGCTACATTAGGGCATTCGATTTCCACAAAGGCGAAGAGAAAAAGAAGGCCTTGGAGAGCCTCCTCGACCTCTAACATTGATGCGCTCATTTTACCTACGTGCCGCGATCGGCTGGTTCTGCGCGTGGTCGATATTGGCGCAGCTCTCCGCCGTCGCCGATGAGGCTAAAGATACGCTAGTCGTTGAAACGATCCTGCGGCTCGAGGATTTCGATCTCTCCAGTTCGGAAAAGGCGCAGGCGGCGGTCGCCCGCTACCTCAAATCCAACTGGGGCGGCGAGCGCTATCTCGACCTGATCAGTCGCTTCGATCTAAAATCGGAAGCACCCGGAGTCCTCAAGCTAGCCCTCGAAAAGGTGGACGACCCGGTCGGCGTAGAAGCTGCCAAAGCGCTGGCTGATCTCGGTGCAGGTGACCTTCTCGCCGAGATCTTACGCGAAAAAGGCGCAGCCGCTGCAGTGCGTGCCGCCAAGGCGATGTCCCACGTGGAAGACAGGAAATCTCTCGCCGAATTGACGAAAGTGCTCGCAGATGATGCGCGCCCCGCCGAGGTCCGCTCAGCTGCCTTGGCCGCGATCTACGGTTCGAATCCTGACAAACACGCCAAACTGCTCGCCAAGGTAAAAGCGGGTGAACTCGCCAAGGATCTCCGACAGACCGCCGCCGAACTCCTCATGCTCTCGCGGGATCCAAAAGTGCGCGAGGAAGCGCAGAGCCTGTTCGCGGTCGTCGGAAGCGATCTCCCAGCACTGGCCGAATTAATCAAACGTAAGGGCGACCCGGCGCGCGGAAAGAAGCTCTTCGCAACCAAGACCTGCACCGTCTGCCACCAGGCTGGTGGAGTCGGAATCAATTTCGGACCCGGCCTATCGGAGATCGGCGACAAGCTCAACAAAGAGGCTCTCTTCAAAGCGATCATCGAGCCCAGCTCAGCCATCAGCATGGGATTCGAGGGTTGGGAGATCACCCTGAAGGACGGCTCTCCCCTGCTGCTCGGGATCGTTGTCGAGTCAGAGGAGAACCTCACCGTCACCATGATCGGCGGCGCGAAACGGAGCGTTGAGAAATCAGCCGTGGCGTCGAAGAAAAAATCCAAACAATCACTCATGTATCCAGGTCTCCACCGTCTGATGACAACGGATGAACTCGTCGATCTCGTCGACTACTTGAGTTCTCTCAAGAAAAAAGCAGGATCGTAGGAGCCGAAACCACGAGTAAATTGACGCAATCGATCATAGCATGAACTCCAAACCCCAACTCAAAAAGACGCAGCCGATTGCTGTGAAGAGCCTCAGCCTCGGACCGAAATCTTCGCCGGACCAGTTCGTCAAACAACGTTTGAAATCGCTGGATGCCTATCGCGGGCTGATCATGGTCAGCTTGGCCTTCGTCGGATTCGGCATGGCGGATGTGGCGAAACTCCACTTGGTCACCGACCCGAGTTCGTCATTCTGGCAAGGGTTGCACTTCCACTTCACCCACGTCCAATGGGCGGGGTGCAGTTACTGGGATCTTATCCAGCCTTCGTTCATGTTCATGGTCGGCGTGTCGATGGCCTATTCATACGTCCAGCGCGAGAAAAAGGGACATTCCTATGGCAAGATGCTGCGCCACGCGATGATCCGATCACTCGCCCTTGTCTTGCTCGGAGTTTTTCTCAGCTCCAACTCGTCAGACACGACCAACTGGTCGTTCATGAACGTGCTCTCGCAGATCGGGCTCGGCTACACCTTTCTGTTTCTGCTGTGGAGGCGGCAATTTGCGACCCAAGTTGCCACCGCGGCAGTTTTGCTGGTCGGGACTTGGCTGCTGTATTTTGCGTTCCCGAATACGGGCGTCGCCCCGGAGGCCGGTGCAGCGCAGATCGGCGTGTCAGCGGAGTGGGCAGCAGAAAATCTTGAGGGGATCGATGCCGTCTGGCATAAGAACGCCAACGTCGGCCACGCGGTCGACCGATGGTTCCTCAATCTCTTTCCAAGGGAGAGCGAGTTCGAATTCAACCGTGGCGGCTACCAGACGATCAACTTCATCCCCTCGCTGGCGACGATGTTGTTCGGCCTGATATGCGGCGAGCTACTGCGTTCGAAACGGCGATCCAGTATGAAACTACTATTCCTGATTGTCGGCGGCCTTGCTGCGATTGCGGTAGGCTTCGTTTTAGATTGGTCGGGCATCTGCCCGTCGATCAAGCGCATCTGGACGCCATCGTGGGCTTTGTTCTCGACCGGCTGGTGTTGCCTGATCCTTGCGGCGCTCTACCTAGTCATCGACGTCATCGGATTCCAACGCTGGGCGTTCCCGCTCTATGTCGTCGGCATGAACTCGATCGTCGTCTACTGCATGGGTCAGCTGCTGAAGCCGTGGACCCGCGATGCATTGCAGACCCATTTCGGCCAGAACCTATTCGACGTCCTCGGCGCCCAGTGGCAGCCATTCACGTACCACACCCTCGTCGGTCTGAGCTTCTGGCTATTCTGCTACTGGCTCTATCGACAGAAGCTTTTTGTTCGGATCTAGCCTTACAAAACGGGCAATTCCGTGCTTCTCCTGACATGTGCGAACGTCTCTAATAGACTCATGAGGTTCAACTCGCCCGGCGCGCTTCAACTTGGAGTCGCCACCTTCCTTGCGTTCGCAACCATCGGATCAATTGCAATCGCGCAGGACGCCCCGTTCCCCTATGTCCGCGCCAAGGCCTGGCATGTTCTGCCCGGGACTCACAGCGACGAGTCCGGCTATTTTTCGCTCTCGGAATCGCACGACGGGCGGATCCCCCCCCTTTCTCCCCGTAGTGTCCGAAAACTCGATTACAACAAAGATTGCTGAGGCGCAGTCTGTTGCGAAATCTGTACGGGGCGAATTTTGATCTGCAAATCCCGATCTGGCACCCGCAGAATCACCCGAAGGACGCGACGATTCGAATTTTCGGACACTACGGGATAAGCTTCGTCAAAGGAGATCACGATCAACGTCTCCGGCGGAAATTTTGCCAGCGGATCGTCTCCCAGGAACGAGTTCAGGAATCCCTCCATGTTATCGACGTTTGCGGTGTCAGGGCCTAGGTCTCTATTGTCGCCGGCCGCGCGGTAATCATCCTTGGTAATATTGTGGCCGTCGTTCAGGAGGTTTGGAACATAAAAGCTGAAGTGCGGCAGCCGATGTGGCAGCTGGTTTTGCTCTAGGTCAGTTTCGAACTCAGACGCGTTTACGACCCGGGGCAACCTCTCAGGGTTCGAGACGATGCTGGGGAACGATAAGAACAGAACGTGCTTTCTCGCATAGGGAAAAAAAGGTTTATCCGGCGGCACGTTTTCGAGGTTGTCCGCGGGTGATTTCGATAAGTCATAGTCGAGCTTGCCCTTGTATTCTTTATCTGGCGGGAGGTCTTCCACGTAGCACTTCCAACTCAAGTTTTGAGCTTCGAGCAGATCGACAATCGTCGGGGCGCTGAAATCTTCTTCATGGTAGCGGTAGCGGCCAACTTCTGCCTCCGTCTGTTCCAAGGACAGCTCGAGCCAATACCACTGCATGTAATGCGGATCATCGACAACGATGCCCATCGTATCACCCGCGATCGTGGCGATGTAGTTCGGCTGCGACGGGTGCGTGCCCCCTGTGCATTGGTCAGGAAGACTCCCTTTTTTCGTAGTCCGTTCAGGTAAGGATTGGCCAATGCGGAACTCCGCATGGTGTTTTCCAAAAATACGACGACAACGCGTTCAAATACTTTTCCCATATTGATTTTCCTTGTTTAAAAGCCGATGTTCGACGGGTCAAAAATCCGGTCAAGACCAAAATATTCCGTGTGCCGACAGCCGTTCAAAAGTAGACGGCCAAGAGCGGATTCGGGGATGGATGAGATTCAAGAACTTCCCCGCTCGTACTGGAGGCACGATGGTAGGTAACCGGGGTGTGCAGACCGACCGGCGGGGTGCCGGTCACCGCTGAGGCGAAAAGAAATGAGACAAACTTGCGCCCCTTGCGGAGTATCCTAGGTAGCAACTGCCCACGACCGCCGAATTTGATTTAAAATCTCGTCCCAGACGTCAGAATCTCCCCATTCCAGTAATGAACAAGACCTCGACCCTTTTCCTCGCCAGCGCAGTTTTAGCCGCACTTTTTTCCGGACGTGCTTCGGCTGCGATCAGCTTCAATCGAGACATCCGGCCGATCCTCGCGGAAAACTGTTTCGCCTGCCACGGCCCCGACAAACACAAACGCAAAGCGAAACTGCGTTTCGACATCCGCGAGGGCGGCGGCTACGAGGAACGCGATGGCGTCACAGCGATCGTCCCCGGCAAGCCCGACGACAGCGAACTGATCATCCGCGTCCTTACGCAGGACGAGGAGGAGATCATGCCGCCGCCGAAGTCGGAGAAGAAGCTCAAGCCGGAGGAAGTCGCACTGCTCAAACAATGGGTGGCCGAGGGCGCGAATTACGAGGGACACTGGGCATACGAAGCGCCGCGAAAAGCCGCAGCCCCTGCCGGTGTCCACCCGGTCGATCACTTCATCGACCGCCGCGTCAAAGCGGCGGGCGCAGATCGAGCGCCAATCGCCGAGCCGCACGAACTCGCCCGCCGGCTCGCCTTTGACCTCACCGGTCTCCCCCCGACGCCGGCACAGGTGCAGGCCTTCACCAACGCCTTCGAGAAAGATCCGCGCTCCGCGGTCGCGGGAGCGGCCAACGACTTGTTAGCGTCCTCGCGCTACGGCGAGCGCATGGCGGCCTACTGGCTCGACCTCGTCCGCTATGCCGACTCCATCGGATATCACAGCGACAACCCGATGAACGTCTACCTGTTCCGCGAGTGGGTGGTTGGCGCATTCAACGACAACATGCGGTTCGACGACTTCACCCGCTGGCAACTCGCGGGTGACCTGTTGCCGGACGCGACCGACGCGCAGAAGACCGCCTCCGGATACAATCACCTGCTGCAAACCACCCAGGAGGGTGGCGCCCAAGACAAAGAGTATCGCGCGATCTATGCCGCCGACCGCGTGCGCAACGTCGCCGGAGCATGGCTGGGCGGGACGCTCGGTTGCGCGCAGTGCCACGATCACAAATACGACCCTTACACGGCGCGCGATTTCTACTCGATGGCGGCCTTCTTCGCCGATATCCAGGAGCCCGGAGTCGGCAAACGCGGCCCCGAGATTCCCATCACGACCAAGGCGCATGCCGCTGCGTTGGCGAAGCTCGATAAGCAAGTCGTCGCCGCACAAAAAGTCGCCACCACGATCACGCCCGCGATCGAGGCGGCGCAGCGCGAGTGGGAAACGAACTTAGCCGGATCGGCACTGCCGGTGTTCGGCGAGTGGCAAGTGATCGGGCCGTTCTCCGATCCCGGCGGTGCCGAAAAAACCCACGCCAAAAAGTTCGCGCCCGAGGAGCGCGTCGATTTGAAGGCGGAGATCGACGGCAAACAATGGCAGCGCCGCGAGCAGCTCGCGAACGGTCAGGTCCACGCCCTCGACGGCGCGGCCAACGCCGCCTGGTATCTCTACCGGAGCGTCGAGTCGAACGCGGCCAGCACGGTCGACCTCTCGCTGGGCTCGGATGACGCCATCAAACTATGGCAAAACGGCGAAGTAAAAGTCGATCACTACATCGGTCGCGGCCCCGCTCCCGATCAGGAAAAGGTAACGCTCATTCTCCCCGCTGGCACCAGCCACGTGTTGATGAAGATCACCAACATCAGTGGCGGCGCCGGGTTCTACTTCGGGGTGCGCGGCAGCGAACTGCCAGGCAAGATCGCGAATCTCCTCAAGGTGCCGGCCGACAAACGTGACGAGGCGGGGCGACAGGAGGTCGCCGCTTACTATGCCGGGATCGCTCCGATACTCGCCGATGCGCGCGCCAAACTCGAAGCCGCGACGAAACAGCGCGCCGAGTATGACAAAAATTTGCCCCGCACGCTGGTTACGGTCTCCATGCCGCAGCCTCGCGTCACACGCATCCTGGCGCGCGGCAACTGGCTCGACGACTCTGGCGAGATCGTGCAGCCCGCCGTGCCCTCCTTCCTTGGCAAGATCGACACCGGTGAGCGCCGTGCCAACCGGCTCGACCTCGCCAACTGGGTGGTCGATCCCTCGAACCCTTCCACCGCCCGCACCTTCGTCAACCGGCTGTGGAAATTGTTCTTCGCGACCGGTCTGGCCAGCAACGTCGACGACCTCGGCTCGCAAGGCCAGTGGCCGACCCACCCCGAGCTGCTCGACTGGCTGGCCGTCGAGTTTGTCGATAGCGGCTGGGACGTGAAGCACATGGTCGAACTGATCGTCACCTCCGAGGCTTACGCACGCTCGTCCAAGACGACGCCAGCCCTGCGCGAGCGTGACCCCTCCAACGCGCTCATCGCCCACCAGTCCCGCTTCCGACTCGATGCCGAGATGATCCGCGACAACGCGCTCTCCCTCAGCGGGCTGTTGGTCGAGAAGATCGGCGGCGGTAGCGTCAAGCCCTATCAGCCGGCTGGATACTGGGAGCACCTCAACTTCCCGGGGCGCACGTGGAGCGCCGACGCTGGTGACAACCAGTACCGCCGCGCGCTCTACACCCATTGGCAGCGCAGCTTTCTGCACCCGGCCATGCTGGCCTTCGACGCGCCGAGCCGCGAGGAGTGCACCGCCGAGCGCCCGCGCTCGAACACCCCCCTGCAGGCGCTCGTCCTGCTCAATGACCCGACCTTCGTCGAGGCCGCACGCGCCTTCGCCGAGCGCATAGTGGAAGAAGGCGGAGCCGATCCCGCAGCGCGCATCACCTGGGCGTATCGCGAAGCGCTCTCCCGTCAACCGTCAGCCTCGGAAGCAAAATTGCTCGGCGATCTGCATGCCAGTCAGTTCGCGAGGTATACCGGCGACGCCGCCGCCGCCGCCGCGCTGATGTCGGTCGGGTTGCACAAAGCGGCAGCTGACACGCCCGCGCCCGAGCTCGCCAGCTGGACCGCGGTGGCCCGCACCATCCTGAATTTGCATGAGACGATCACGCGGCCATAAAGCGCAAAACCTCCCCGCCGAGTCACCCAAGCATTGATCCGCTCACTGATCACTGAACCCTTACCCCACCTGCAATCCATGCCCTCCGCCGACCAAGAATTCGCCAGCGCCCTCAGCCGCCGCTCCTTCCTCAACCGCGCCAGCACCGGGATCGGTTCCGTCGCGCTCGCGTCGATGCTCAACGACGCCTTCGCCGCCGAGGCGTCCACGAAATGGACCGGCGTCATCGGCAAGCCTCACTTCCCGGTCAAGGCCAAGCGCGTCATCCACCTCTGCATGGCTGGTGGCCCGTCGCACCTCGAGACGCTCGACTACAAGCCGAAGCTCGCAGAGATGAACGGCAAGCCGATGCCAGAATCCTTCACCAAGGGTCAACCCATCGCCCAGTTGCAGGGCCAGAAGCTCAACTGTCTCGGCCCGCAGCACGAGTTCAAGAACTTCGGCAAATCTGGCCAGCATATCAGCAGCATCTTGCCACACATAGGCTCGGTCGCCGACGACATCGCCATCGTCCGCTCGATGGTCACCGAGCAAATCAACCACGACCCAGCCCACACCTTCATGAACACTGGCACCCAGATCTCCGGGCGCCCGTGCATGGGATCGTGGCTGCTCTATGGGCTCGGCGCTGAGACCGACGAGTTGCCCGGCTACGTCGTCCTCACCTCCGTCGGAGGCGGACAGAACCAACCCATCGCCGCCCGCCAGTGGCACAGCGGTTTCCTCCCCAGCCGCTTCCAAGGCGTCCCATTTCACGCCAAGGGCGACCCGGTGCTCTACGTCGGCAACCCGAAAGGCGTCACGCGCGACGACCAGCGCGGCGTCGTCGACGCGGTCAACGCTCTGAACCGTATCCACGGCGAGACCGTCCACGACCCCGAGATCAGCGCCCGCATCGCCCAGTATGAGATGGCCTTCAAGATGCAGGCCTCCGTCCCTGGACTGATGGACGTGAAGAACGAGCCGCAACACGTCCTCGACATGTATGGTGCCAAACCCGGCGACGGTTCATTTGCGTCCAACTGCCTGTTAGCCCGCCGCCTCGCCGAGCGCGGCGTGCGCTTCATCCAGCTCTACCACCGCGGTTGGGATCACCACGGCGGCATCAAAAACGCCTCCAAGAATACTGCCGGACTCGTCGATCAGGGCAGCGCCGCCTTGATCAAAGACCTCAAAGAGCGTGGCATGCTCGAAGACACGCTGGTCATCTGGGGCGGCGAGTTCGGGCGCACGCCGATGGCGCAGGGCAACGGCCGCGACCACCACATCAAGGGATTCTCGATGTGGATGGCTGGCGGCGGTATCAAGGGCGGGGTCAGCCACGGTGCCACCGACGAGCTCGGATATAACGCCGTGCAGGACGTCACCAGCGTGCACGACCTGCACGCCACCTTGCTGCACCTCTTCGGCATCGACCACAACAAGTTCAGCTACAAGTTCCAAGGTCTCGACTTCCGCCTTACCGGGGTCGAGCCCGCCAACGTGATCAAGCCGATCTTGGCGTGAGGGCGAGAGCACCCGAATCAGCCAGTCAGACTTCCTAGCGAGCGGATTGCATTGACCTGCATGGCCGGCACTGCGATACTTTGCACCGATCTATGCGCGCTATCCAATACGCCGCCGCCGCGCTCTTGCTTCTGGTCACCTGCCGGGCGGAGGAGCAGGCGCGGGCTGGGCTCGACTGGTGGGCATTCCAGCAGGTCG
>JBLHKE010000262.1:0-9850 GCA_047619485.1 Verrucomicrobiales bacterium
TTTCAGCGATTATAGCGGGCTATTTGAGTTGGAAGCTAACGCGGGTGATGGCCAAAATAACCAGCAGATTGTAGGAGTTATTTACTGACAAGCCCTTAGTGGCGGCGGCGCACCAACATCATCCCCACCCCTCCGAGTAGCAGCATCGCTACTGACGGCTCCGGCACCGGCAACAGCCCTACACTCCCGGACTGCATGTGCGGATCATCGCCCACCGTTGAAAATTCCGGATTCACCGATCCAAGGGTGGCTATCGTGCCGGCATCACCAACGTCGAACTGAGTCCCTGGGATCTGGATGCCAGGGGTTACCGCCGGGTAGCTCCAAGACGGGTTCGTGATTAAGATCCACTCGCCGGTGCCCGATGTCCCGCGATCGTCATATCCCCAGATATAGGCCTGGTCGCCCGTCGAGAAGGTCGGATTGCCATTCGCACCGGCACCATTCGGGTCCAATGTTACCGAACCGCTGAAGTTGTTGCTCGCCCCCGTGTTCGTAGCAATCAGTGGATTGATGGGCGCCTGCGTATAGCCGACGCTGGACGAACCGCCACTGCCCGGAGCCGCATCCCAGTTGTCCGACCACAGGTGCGTATTGGCAGCGGTCGGCGTGAAACTCGAATTGAACGATCCAAGCTCGAACGTGAACGAGGTGTCCATCGACGAACCATCGCTATGCTGGTTAACCGCATCGAATACGCTACTGAAGCCGACACCGATGTCAGCGTAGATAATGGTCAACCCAAGGCCACCGAGCGCACCGAAAAGCACGACGCAACGGCCCCAGATCGGCGCGGAGCCATCGTTGATTGGTTCTATTTTTTTCACTGCTTGTTTCTCCTTGGGTATCTAATCGTGAGGGCAATTTGGGCACCTGTCCTAAGGCGACTGCGGTGCGTAAGGCGGATACGGAGGGTCGATCCGGTAACTGCTCGTCTGACTATCAATATCGACAAAGACCGCGCCACGGTAATCGAACACCTTCGTAAGGTTCTGTTCGGTAAACTCACCATCGACGGAGTCTACCCACAGGTGAGTATCTTGACCATCCGTGTAGAGCAGGTAGGTGTCGAAACCCGTCCCGTTGTAGATCTGGACGCGGTCGAGGCTATTGAAATCACCCGGGTAGGCATCGCGCGAATCGAAGGAATGTGAGGCGAGGAATGCCTCCGCCACAAAATTGAAACCCGAGTTCATCGGCTGCACGAACGGGGTCATCCGCGCCACGCCTTGGACTCGCAAATTCGCAGTGCTAGGACTGAGCGAACTTCGCTTAAAGATCATCCCTTCACCCGGGGCGATCGGAAAGTTATCCATCGAATCAAAGCTCCCGACTTGCTTCGTCCACTGCGCAAACTGCGCGTTCCCTAACACATAATAAATCGTAAAGCCGCCACCGTTGTAGAATTGGATCTGGTCGGCGTCAGCGAAACTAGTACTGGCGTGAAGTGAGGATGGATCAAACACTTGCCCGAGAGTCATGTGGGCACGCAGCTCAAAACGATAGCCGCCGGGCACTGGCGCGGTCGTCGGAGTGGTTGGTGGATCGTTCACCCACGTCGTTCGATCTGAGTCCATCTCTATGGCGATTACGCCATCGGCTGTCGCACCAGCCATCGTCGTCGCGACATCCACCTCGAAGCGCTGGCCAACGTAGACGTCATCCATTCCCGTCGACCCCTCGACGATCTCTACGTAGTAGGCGTTTGCCGAATCTAGAAGCGCTCCGAAGTCCACGCTGACGTCTGATGCCGTCAGCGTGGAGTTCCCAGAACTCCCGACCCAACTGGCGAAAAGGGCCGGATTCACCACGCTAACACCCACGGTCTGGTATCCAGGCTCCAGGTTCGATCGATAGAATCCCATCGGAGCTGATGAGGTCGCCGTTGCCGCCTGAACGACACCCGCAATGCCGCAAGAAAATCAGGCAAAAAAACGTAATAATCTGATTAAAAGTGAGTTACACATGAGAAATCGGATCATACAAACCACGAAAAATCGATTCGAAATCTACGAAAAGGCATGATAATTACGGGAAACATTCAAATATTGACATGCTTGATGAAAATAAACTGATTTTCTAGAATTTCAACACGGACCGCAGGTATCACAGTGTTCAGCGGTGTCGCGATTTTTGACAATTCGACCCCACCAGTTGAGGTTCCTGCGCCCATGAAAAACATCCTCCTAGGAGTCACCGGTTCCATCGCTGCCTACCGGGCCGCCGACATCGCCAGCGGACTGGTCAAAGCAGGCCACTCGGTCACCGCCGTGATGACCCAAGACGCGCAGCAATTTGTCACCCCTCTCGTCCTCCAAACCCTGTCCAAAAATCCGGTCGTCACCAGTTTCTCTGACGATCAAGAGGCCTGGTGCCCGGGTCACATCGGGCTCGCGGATTCCGCTGACCTACTACTCGTCGCTCCCGCCACCGCCAACTGCATCGCCCAGTTCGCCAACGGCCTTGCGCCGGACGTGCTTTCTGCCATCCACCTTGCCACCCTCGCACCGATCCTCATCGCGCCAGCCATGAACGGCAAAATGTGGCAACATCAGGCGACCGTCGAAAACGTCGAGCGCCTCACCAATCGTGGCGTCCACTTCATCGGCCCCGAGGAAGGCATACTCGCCTGTGGCTACGAGGGGGTCGGCAGGCTATGGAACGTCGATGGAATCATCCAGCGCGCCGAAGAACTCCTCTCCAAATAATCTCATGAAATTCCTTATCACCGCCGGCCCGACCCGCGAGCCAATCGATCCCGTCCGCTACCTCAGCAACCGCTCGTCTGGAAAGATGGGCTTCACCCTCGCCGGCACCGCAGCCATGGCTGGCCACCAGGTCACACTCATCGCCGGCCCGGTGAACATCGCCACCCCAGAAGGCGTCGATCGCGTCGATGTCACGACCGCTGAGGAGATGTACGAAGCCGTCGCCGCGTGCATCAATGACGCTGATTGCGCCATCATGACCGCTGCGGTCGCCGACTACCGGCCAGCAGAGGTCGCCGATCAGAAGATCAAGAAATCGGATGACGCCCTGAATCTAACGCTTATCAAAACCAGAGACATCCTCGGTTCCGCACGCGGCCCGATGGGCTTTGGTGGGCTGCTGGTCGGCTTCGCCGCCGAGACAGAAAACCTCGAGGCCAACGCCGCGGCCAAGCTAGAGAAGAAGGGCTGCAACGTGGTTATCGCCAACGATGTCTCCAAGCCGGGAATCGGCTTCGACAGCAATGAGAATGAAGTGCTCGTCCTGCAGCGGGGCGCGCCGACGATCACCATACAACAGGCGGCCAAATCCAAAATCGCCGCCGCGATCATCCTGCTTTGTGAATCGCTAAAGCAATGACCGTCGACGAACGCCACATGGCAACGGCACTTGCCGAAGCTGCGGGAGCGATCGGACTCACCAGTCCCAATCCGCCAGTCGGCGCCGTGGTCGCGCGCGGTCCCCGAATAATCAGCACGGGGCACACCCAAAAAGCCGGTGGCGCACACGCCGAGATCGAAGCCCTCACCGGCTGCAAGCCAGAACAACTCCGCGGTGCAACACTCTACATCACTCTCGAACCCTGTAGTACCCATGGTCGCACTCCGCCCTGCACTCAGGCGATCATCGACGCGAGGATCAAACGAGTGGTCTACGCCACCACCGACCCCAACCCAGCGCACGCGGGACGCGCGGATCGTTTGCTGCGCAAGCATGGCATCGAGGTGAAACGCGGTGTCCTCAGAAAACAAGCGCAGCAACTCATCCGCCCCTGGGTCCACTGGATCCTCACCGGTAGACCGTGGGTGATCGCCAAAGCGGGCAGTAGTCTGGACGGTCGCATCACCCGGCCACCCGGAGAGCCACAGTGGCTCACCAATCCTGCCGCACGCGCCGATGCCCAACAGCTCCGCCGACGCGTCGACGCCATCCTCATCGGCGCTGGCACCCTGCGCGCAGACGACCCATCGCTCACCGTGCGCGGAGAATTCGCACGTGGCAAAACCCAGCCGCAGCGGGTGATTCTCGCCGGCAGAAAGCGGCTTAACCGCAAGGCCAAACTATTTACCGATCAGCACGCTGACAAGACACTCGTCTATCGCAACCAAGCGCTCGAAGAGGTGCTCGCCCACCTCGGCCAGATTGGGATCACCAGCGTCCTCATCGAAGGTGGCGGCCACGTCCTCGGCGATGCGTTCGCCAACAGCCTCGTCAACGAGGCTAATTTCTACATCGCCCCGATCCTCTGCGGCGATGCAACCACCGCCAGCCTCGCCTGCCCCCTCCAGAATTCGGTCGGCCTCAGCGAAGTCGAAATCAAAGCCATCGGCGACAATGTCAAAATCGCCGGGATTATCGGATGAAATTCCGTTCATCTGACCGCCTGCGCATTGACACGCACCGAGCAATCCCGAAGGGTTAACCATCCAGATGATCGACGCAGAACCAACCGGCACCCAGCGCCTCCACGCACGCTTCCTGAAGTTCTGCCGGCACCCCGCCTCGATCCTCGTCTGGTTCTGCCTGTTCTCGCTCATCATCAAAGAGCAGTTCCCGTTCTCGCACTACCCGATGTACTCGGGATGGAGCCACCGCACACACTACTTCTACATCGCCGACGACAACGGCCCGATCCAGGCCAAGACTGTGTTCAAAGTCTCTGTCCCGCGGATGAAAAAACTCTACGGGAGCATCATCGACAAGATGGACGACAAAAAGTCCTACAGCGAGTTCACCGAGGACGATTTCGCCGCTGCCGGGCAGACACTCTTGGAAAAACTACGCAAGGGCGTTCCCAAGAAACGGCTCGAGGGGCAGATGAAAGACGCCAATCGGAAACGACTCTTCCATCCCGACGGCAGCCCGATCCTCGTCAAAGACATCGTCGCCAGCGACCTCACCCTCGTCCGTGTTGAAATCGAGAGGCAGAAAAAGAAATTCACGACCACTGAAAAAGCTGTCGTCACGACTGATGTTAAGAACCAAATCGTCCAAAAGCCACAGCCGTAGTTCTAAACAAAATCTGCGTTCATCTGCGGTCTAAAAAATTTATCAACCCAAGCCCGAACCTCCCATCCGCCATCTAATCTACAAAACCATCGACCTCCTGCGGCCGTACCAACACCGCGCGTGGGAGGTGTTCTTCATGCGCCTGCTGTTCGCGATCGCGATCTACCTCAGCCTGCGCGTGATGCTCCCGGACATCTTCGGCATCAACCAGAAGGCCGCCGGTCTCGCCAGCTTCACCGAAGCCAAGTCGCCAGTGGGCATTGGCCACCTCATCGACCTCACCTTCCTCTCGGATCCGGGCGTTGGAACCGCCCTCCACTGGATAGTCATCCCCGCGCTCATCGCTTACGCCGCCGGTTTCGTCCTACCGGTCTCCACGCTGATCGTCTTCCTGATCCACTGCGCGATCTTCACCCTCAACAATTCCAAGGGCGCCACCCACCACGGCTACCAGATCCTCTGCATCACCCTGTTCGCACAAGTCTGCGTCCTGTGGGCGCCGATCCTCCTCCGCCGCCTCCCGGAAAATTTCCGCCGCTACCTGCCGCGCCACGAACCCGGGCTCCACATTCGCGACCTCTTCACCTACTACTCACAGGTCGCGATCGCCGGCTGCTACGTGATCGCCGGTTTGTCCAAAGTCCTCCGATCCCACGTCAAATGGATCATCGATTCGCCGGACGTCGCCGTGCAGATCGTGAAGAGCCACTCACAGAAATACTACGAGTATCTCCAACCCGAATGGTCCGACATGGGACTGACCTACGCGACTTGGATCGCCGAGCACCCCTGGCTCACCCGCCTCATGCTCACCAGTGGGTTGGCCCTCGAACTCTTCGCCTTTCTGCTTCTCATCAACCGTGCTTGGGCAGCATTCATCGGAATCTCCCTTATCCTCATGCACCTCGCCATTGGCGAAATCATGGGGCTGCACTTCCCACAGAATATCCAAGGCGACTTCGCGCTACTAGTGAACGCCCCTTTCTGGCTGTTCGCCGCCGCGCTCTTAATTGGAAAGCGACAGAAGACCGCGCTCAGGTAGGGGGACGATGAGAGACCCCTACGCGCCGCCCTCGACCCAACCCGAACCCGAGTCCGCTGCGCGAAATCACCCGAAGCGTCCCGCCTCGGTCACCTGGGCGATGGTGCTGTGCATCTTTTGGCTGAGTGTCAGCTACCTCCAATTCAAACGCTCTCAACAAAATGGCAGCTTCGACTACCTGCTGGCGATCATCATCGCAACCGTGCTGTTCGCCATCACCATTTCATTCGCAATCCCGAGAAGCAAGCTCCGCCAGCGCGCCCTCGCTGCGGTCTACGTCATCACCCTGCTGAGAGTAGCTCAGACGATTCTCATGATGGCCAAATACACCCCTGCCTCGATCACGCCCTCAAGAGTCATTTTCTGGCTGATCTTCACCGGCTTGCTCATCTGGGGAATCCTCAGAGTTCTGACCGGTCCGGCCGCCGGCAGATATTTCGAACCAGACCACTAACCAAAAAACGGTGTGGCGTCGCACCCATAGCCGCTAGGTTGAGAAGGACGCAGCCTCCAAAGGCTACCCTACGTGGCTGCGTCCTTCTCAACCCAACGCAATGCCACAAGCGCCCCCCACTCACCGATCCAGCCCCGGCGGAAACTGACCTATGTCCAAGCGCCACAAGACCGGCAGGACGAAGTACACAAACAAGGTCAGCAGGACGATCGAGATCAGATTCATCCAGATCCCCGCCCGCACCATGTCGGGAATCCGCAAGTAGCCCGAGCCGAACACCACCGCATTCGGCGGCGTCGCGACCGGCAACATGAAGGCGCAAGAAGCCGCCACCGTCGCAGCCACCATCAGCAAGAACGGATGCACGTCCATCGCGAGCGCCATCGAAGCTAGGATCGGTAAGAGCATCGACGTCGTCGCGACATTCGACGTGATTTCAGTGAGAAAATTGACAGCTGCGATTAGCAGCAGCACCGTCAGGATCAGCGGCACCTGAGCCGGCAATTGCGCCTCCGAACCAATCCATTTCGCCAGCCCACTGGTGTCGAAGCCTTTCGCCAGCGCCATCCCACCACCGAACAGCAGCACAATCCCCCACGGCAACTTCTTAGTATCCTCCCACTCAAGCAGCGCCCTCCGCTCACCATCATCGCCCGGCCTGCCCGGCAGCAAGAACAGCACGAGACCGGCGACCATCGCGATGATGGTGTCGTCTAGATTCGGGAGCCAGCCGAACTGCTCCTGCAAGAACGATCGGCTGATCCAAGCCATTACCGTCAGCGCAAAAACCACGAGCAGGCACCGCTCCTCGCGCCCCATCCCCTGCAGCGCTGCCAGCTGTTTGCAGATCTCGTCCCGCCCACCCGGGAAACTCTTCTGCTCGAAGCGGAATGCCACGCGAGTCAGATAGAGCCAGCACAGCCCGAGCAGGATCAGTGAGATCGGCAACCCGAACATCATCCACTGACCGAAAGAGATCTCCACCCCGAAGCGTTCGTAGACCGCCCCCGCCAACACAAGGTTCGGCGGCGTACCGATCAGTGTCGCCATGCCGCCAATCGACGCACTGTAAGCGATCGCCAACATCAGTGCCCTACCAAAGATCGCGTTTTCTTTTGCGTCAGTGTTAGGATTATTTCGCAACTGGGTCACGATCGCCATGCCAATCGGCAACATCATGACGGTGGTCGCCGTGTTGGATATCCACATCGACATCGCCGCAGTCGCCACCATGAATCCGAGGATGATGCTGGTGACGTGGGTTCCGATCAGCCGGATGATGTTCAGTGCGATCCGCTGGTGGAGCCCCCACTTCTCGATCCCGATCGCCAGTAGGAAACCACCGATGTAGAGGAAGATGTAGCGGTGCCCGTACTGGGCAGTGGTCGGAGCCAACTCGACCGCGCCAGTCAGCGGGAACAAGACGATCGGCAGCAGGGCGGTCGCCGCGATCGGGATGGCCTCGGTCACCCACCAGATCGCAATCCACGCGGTCGATGCCAGCACCGCCCTTCCAGCAGGGCTCAGCCCCTCCGGGTGTACAAGAACGAGGATCGCAACAAATGCGAGCGGCCCAGCTAGACGGGGCAAAAACTTGTAGGGGAGATTCATCACTTGATTGGCGTCCTTTCTACCATGGGATAGAGCGATTTCGCAAAGCCTCAATGTCACCGCCGATAGGAGTGCCAGGATGGGCCTGCTGCCGCCGACAAGACCAGTGGAAGCCCTCCCCATAGCAACTGGAACCCCTGCTAACTAAATTTGAGAGTTTCCGCCAGTCGCGATCAATGCGAAACTTTCGCCCATGAGGCTATTGAGCATCTTCAGCATCGCCGTCGCCGTCGGCGCGCCCATTTTGAACGCTACCGACACCGTCAGAGTTTTCCTCCTCGCCGGCCAATCGAACATGGAGGGCAAAGCCGACAACAAACTCATCGAGCACCACGCGACCGATGGGAAAACCAAAGCCCATCTCGAACACTTGCGCAAAGACGCCGAGTGGGTCGTGCGCGACGATGCCTTCATCAAATTTCTCAACCGCAACGGAGGCCTGACCATCGGCTACGGCAGTTCCTACAGGAACATGATGAAGGAGATCGAGGCCACCTTCGAAGAGTGGAAGCTGGTCAGCTCTGATCGCCCCTACCATGATCTCGGCAGCGCGATCTGTTACACTCGCATCGGCCACGGCATGGGCGAGTCAATGCTGGAACTGCTCGAGAAAAAGTGATCCGTCTCACCTCCATCGTCCTCTTCGCAACGCTACTAATCGCCGGCGCCGAGGACGGCACCCTACCGACTGACGAGGGAGAGTTTCGCAAGGGTATCCAGCCGCTGCTGACAGAGTTATGCAGCGACTGCCACGGCGAGAAGAAACAGAAAGCAGAGTTCTTTCTGCACGATATCGACGGTTCGATCACCGGTGGCAAAGACACCGTGCGCTGGGAAAAGATTCTCGAAATGATCAGCCTAGGTGACATGCCACCGGAGGAAAAGCCGCAGCTGTCGAAACTCGAACGCGCCCAGGTCACGACGTGGATTGCCACAGAATTGCGCAAGATCGGCCGTGGCCAGGACGAGGGAAAGCTCGCTCTCCCGCACCAGGCTAACCGCATCGACCACGAGGCGTTGTTTAGCGGCGAGCACCAAGGGCCAGCCTATTCTCCTGCGCGACTGTGGCGGAAAAACCCACACATCTACGACCGCTTCGCCAGGGAACTGCGCACCAAAATCTCGCAACCGTTCCTCGGGCTCGGCGGCAAGGGTATCCAAGACTACGCCACCCTATTCGCAGACGAGGCGACCATCAAGACGATGCTGCGCAACAGCAACCTCATCGCGGAATCAATGGTCTCGAAGCAACGCAGCCACGTCAACCGACACCTCAACGTGCTCTTTAAAGAAGGCGCCGAACCGACCGAGGAACAGATCGAGAGCGCCATCACAGATCTCTTCCGGCTGATCTTCTACCGTGACCCGAGTTCCGAAGATCGCGAGCGCTACATCGACGGCCTATTCAAAATGAACCGCGACCTCGGTGGTCTCAAACTCGGTATGCGATCGCTGATCACCGCGATGCTGATGTCACAAGAGTTTGTCTACCGCATGGAGATCGGACTGGGCGAAGCGCTGCCAAGCGGGAGGCGCATGCTCAGCGCGGATGAGATCGCCTACGCGCTCTCGTTTGCCCTCTACGATAAACCTGACCCCTCGCTTCTCAAAGCCGCCGCCGATGGCAAACTCGCGACCAGGGAAGACGTCGCTCGCGAGACGCGGAGGATTCTCGAGATCGAAGACGAGAGAAAGCAATACTGGAACTATCCGATGTACCACCGCTGGGGCGAAGATTACTACCA
>JBLHKE010000263.1:0-9827 GCA_047619485.1 Verrucomicrobiales bacterium
AAATCGATGTAGGCCGCCACCTTCAAAAGCGAGTTCCAGTGCCCCTCCACGATCACGCTCTTGAAGCGCGACTCCCAAAGAACCCCGGCGCGATCGTGTTCACGATTGAACCACAGCGTAAACCTCTGTTTCAACGTCTTCATAAACTCGCTCAAATCCCACATGCGCTTCAGATAGCGGCTACGCAATTCCAGCAACACCTTCCCACCGAGTCGCTGCGCTTCAGCAAACTCCCACTCAATCGGAATCATCTGCTCGCCGGAATAGATATCCCGGCACCGATCAAGGATCTCTTTGTCACCCAGTTCAACCTTTGGGCGTGGAGGAATCGCCACCAGCACATGAAAGTGGTTCGATAAGATCGTCCAAGTCAACACCCGCACCCCAGAGAAAGCCTCCGCCTGCCGCAGAACCTTGCGAAACACATCCCGCTCGTGCTCATGGAACACAAAATTCCGATCCACAACACGGCTCAAGCAGTGGTAATGGGAGCTGGAACCAATAGTCGGCAGAACGGGTCTAGATTTAGGCATACATATATCCTGGACATAGGTGTTGACGATTACGAGCCTTTTCTTAGATTGGAGTAGGTGCCTTGAAGACCTCGACTTTTCAGGGCGCGGCTGGGCACATCATTGCAATACCAGCGCCACGATTACGAGACGATCACCGTCTGGGAGGCGGATTGTTTCCCATCGTAGGCGGTGACGATGAGTTGGGTGCCCGGTTCGATGCCTGGCAAACCTTTGAGTGCGATGTTACCATCGGGGCGGCTGCGGGTGCCGCGGATGGGGCGGCCGTCGGTGTGGACGAAGCGGACGTCGGCGTTGGGCAGGGTTTTGATCGGTGGTAGCTTGCAGGTGAGCAGGCGACCGCTGGCGGAGGCGGCTTCTTGGAGCGAGCCACCGCCGCGGGGCAGTTCAGCTGGCGTGTCGATCAGGTTGCGGATGCGTAGGCCGATGGCGGGATCTGGTTTGGAGGGATCGAACTCCATCTCTAGGAAGTTCCAGTAGAACGGATCGCCAGGCGCGTGCTTACCCAACTCGGGTGAAGCGTGTTGCTTGTGGTAGAGGCAATGCACCTCGAGCTCGCGGCCGTCGAAATCTTTCATCTTCGGTCCGAAGCCTGGGATCACGGCACGACCACCGCTGCGACCGATCGGTCCGAAGCTGCACTCGATGAGGCGGTGCTGGGTGTTCTTGATGATGCTGCCGTTGTGCACATCGCCGTAGACGGTGACGACGCCGTCGCGCTCGCCGAGCAGTTGGATCACGCGGTCGGCGCCGGCTTTGACCCATCCGGCGTAATCCGCAGCGACGCGATCACGTTGCCCGAAGAACACATCGCCCTTCGTAACGCCGCTCCATATGGTGTGCAGGGCGTTGATGCCGGTGAGGCAGATGAGCGGCGCGGCATCGGTGCGGATGACTTGCTGCAGCCAGGCGAACTGCTCTTCTCCGAGCAACGCGCGGGTTGGGTCGGCGCGGTCGTAGACGCTCTCGACCTTGTCCCAGCCCCACTCTTTCCAAATACTGGTGTCCTGGGAGCTGCGCCACAGGCGCGAGTCGAGTACGACGAAGGTGAAGTCGCGGTTCGGCATCTTCCACGCGCGCCATTTTTTCGGGTTGGCGAGCGGGTTGACCTGCTCGGCACCGGTGACGAGGTGGTGGACGATCTGGAAGTTGCGGCGCATGTAGGAGGCGTCCTGGCCGAGGTTCTCGTGCTTGCGGATGGCGATTTGCTCGGGGCCTTTGACGTCGTCCATGCCGTAGTCGTGATCGCCGGGGTTGATGACGTTCCAGTGGCGCATCATCTGCCAGCGGCTGGTCGGGCCGAAGATCGAGTTGGCGATGACTTTGTAGGCGTCGTCGGTGCTCGGCGGGTAGAGGACGAGCTCCATATACCAGACGTCGTCCTCCCAGACCATGATTTGGAATTCGTAGTCGTCGAGGTGCTTGTAGGCCTCGACGGTCGGCTGGTCGCGGATCTGCCAATCGTCGCTGCCACCGAGGATCTTCAGCCCGTCGGCGGTGCGTTGTTGCAAGCCGCTGTTGATTGCGTGGCAGCTGAGCCCGCAGAGTTTGTAGGGCGCTTTGAGCTGTGGGAGGCGGCCGATGTAGCTGCCGGAGGATGGCACATCGCCGACCAGGCCAGTGCCGGGACCGCAGGCGTCGGTGCCGATGCGTGGGTCGCTGGTGACGTTGGCGCCGTCTTTCCACACGGTGTAGTAGAGCGTGGCATCGGCGGGGTTTCTCGGCAGGGTGACGTTCAGCACGGCGGTGTTGCGGCGGAAGGCGTTGTCGACGATCGTGGCGCTGCCGGCGACCGGGACTTTCTCCCATCCGCCCTCGGGCGATTCGGAATCTGAGACTCGCAGCTCCGTCTTGTCGCCGTCGGAGGCGAACACGGCGACGAACTTCACGCGCCACTTGCCATCGACCTTCTTGAGCGAATCGCCGAGCGGGTAACAGGCGCAGCAGTCGGCGTGGCCAACGTTTAAAGGTTTGTTAGCGCCAGCGGCGATCTCGAATTCACTGATGTCGAAGTCGATCAATCCGCGGCTGACAACGCCGACATAGCCGTCGGTGCGGGAGCGCGAAATCTTCTCGCGTTTCAAGACGGCGCTCTTGCCTCCACTGGTGACCTTGGTGGTGACGGTGGCGAGGCCGTTCTCCGCTCCGCTCACCTTGAGTGTGAGGGTGAACTCGGCACCCGGCTCCAGTTTGGGGGCATCGACCTGTTTCGGTCCGGGGATCTTTTTTCCCCTAGCTGGTTTGGGTTCTTTGATAACGGCGAGCTTCGCATCGTCCTGCCAGCCGATGATGGTGGCGCGCTTCTCCCGGCCGTAGCCCTCGAAGAGGTTGCGGCCGCCGATAGCGATCCCGAGTAAGCCGTAGCCGGGCTGGTACATTTTCCACTCCGGTTTGTCGCCCTCCCCAGGTTTGGTAGCTGCGGCGTGCAGGGTGCCTTTGATCGTGATGTGGAAGTTGCCTTCGAGCTTCCAGTCACGCCGCCACAGGATGCCATGCGGGAGCGACGGATCGTAGTCGGTCTGCATCTTCCTCGCACCGTGTGTTTCTGAGTGGTAGGGGAAACCGGTTCGGCGCGCGCGGTCGCCATAGTTTTTCAATCGACGGCGCAGGGCACCGGCTTTGATCTGCCAGTAGCCCGGGTTGAGGGATTCCCACTCGGTGCCGTAGACGAGTGAGTCGGTTGCGGGGAACGTCGTGCTGATCTTCTGGGCGGATGTGAGATGGGGGATCACTAGGGCGCTCGCTGCGGAGGTCTTGAGGAAATTTCGACGTTTCATTCAGGTATTGGGGGAGATCGTTTATCGCTAGGATCGACATGGCCAAGGGCCTGTGCCCGATCTCGATAGTATCCGATTCGGCAATGCCTGTGTCGAGAGGCGTTCTGGGGGGGGCGGCCGTGTCAGAGGCTCTGAGCAGCGCGAGTTCCCGACCATCAATCACTTGCCAGCGAACGCTCGCCAAGCCCTGATACAGGCTAGCTCCGATGCCTCTAGGGAAAGAGAATCGTTGGGATCAGATGTGTAGGGCGTCATTTCGATTTGCAAATCGAAGTGACGGCAATGGGTTAGCGCTCGGTGCTCGCAGACTCAGCCTCGCTGTTTTTCGCAACCACGATGATCGGGGCATGTTCCTCGGTTTCCTGCTCGCTGGTGTGATCGTCATTGGACTCGAGTGGATCCTCGTTCGCCACGTCGTCGTCACTCTCCTCCTCAGGTTCTGGCAGATGACTCACCTGCATCGCTCCGATGCGCGCGTCGATCTCAGTGATCTGTGCGTTGAGACGTTCGACGGCTTTGAAGATCCGGTCGTCGGCGGCCATTCTCGTGTTGGTCGATTCTAGCTGGCTGGCAACCTCGATCCTGATAGACTCGAGCTGCTTCTCAAAGGAACCGCTGAACTGCTTGATCAGCGTATCGCTTTGCTCTTGCACATACTTCGTTTGTGGGCCAGGAAAATTTTCGTCGAAGAAGGTGTCGATCATCCCGTAGAGTTCCATGAAACCCTGCTCCGCCAGCCGCTTGCGCTTCACCCGCGAGGGAATGATCCGGTCGAGGTTGTCAGCGATTCCGAAGCTCTGCTGGCGGATCTTTGACTGCGACCGGAACAACAGTCGATCGGACAGCGATCGGTTTACCGAAATCTGATCTGGATCGATTTTCACCGGCTCCCACATCGGGGCGGGAAGCACTTTCAGTTTGGCTGCGACCGGGCGGACGAGCGTCTCGAGGTCGAGCCCGACTTCCTGCAGCTGGTTGATCAAGGAGGCATCGAGCTTAGCCCCGCCGGTCGGGGTGTCGAACTGGCTGGCAAGTGTCTTTGGCAGCGCCGTCGTGATCGGCGCGCGTGCGGTATCGACCGCCTGGTTCCAGTCATCCAGCAAACTCTGGAAGCTTCCATCGCTCTCCATCCAGCCGTTCAGAATTTCAGCCATTTCACTCGGCAATCCCTTGCCGGCGTACTTCGCCAGGTGAACGGCGGAGTCGAGGCAGTGGGAGCGCGAATCGTCAAAGGTTTCCGCCATGTCGGAAACTGACAATTCGTCGATCATTTCCATCAGCGAGGGGAGTTCCTCGGCGAGCCGTTTGAGTTCGAACTGCTCCTCCTCAAACGCTTCATTGGAATTCAGATTGCAGACTTCGCGAACCTCGGCACAGATCGAGGCGCCCAGTTTTAGGCTGTCGGTTTCGAACTCGCGGAGGTAGTCGCTGCTGTTCAGGTAGTCGGTGAGATCGTCAACAAACGTGTCGAACGATGGTGTATCGGTGCGGGATGGGTCATTGCTCAGGCGTCCGGCGGCAGCGTTCAGCAGGTCGACCGGGTAGATCTGCAAGCGCCCAGTTTCGTAGGCATCGCGCAGTGGAGCAGTCATCGAGAGGGACTTGAACGCTTCGACAATCTGGTCGGGATCGCTGCTCTCGATGCTCGGCTTGAGGCTACCGTCTGGCTGCAGATCGAGCTTGCTGCTGTCGATATTGATCACGAGGAAAATCCGGCTGAACTCGTCGAGCAGTTCGGTGAATTCGTCGAAGACCTGGTCGAGGAAAAGATTGTCCGATCGAACGACGAACACCGCGCAGGCGGCGCTATCACGGAATTCGCGCGTCATCAGGTCGTAGCCAAACTTCATGCGCGAGTAGAGCCCGGGGGTGTCGACGAGGACGGTGCTGGCCTCGCGCAGGGAGGGCACCGGCGTTTTGACATCGATCCGCCGCACCGCTTCGGTGTAGTGAACCCGCGGGTCGAACTCCTCACCCTCCACCTCGTGCATGCGGATCCGGCTCGCCAGGTGGGAGTGGCTCTCCTCCAACACTTCGGCCAAGCTGTCGCTGTTGTCGAATTCCTGAGAGGTGCCGTTGTACTTGATCGCTGAGAACGCCGTCTCCTCGCCATGCGAAACGTAGACGAGACACGGGTAGGCGGGCATGGCGGTGACCTCACTCACGTAGGCGCCACTGATCGCATTCATCAGCGTGGACTTGCCGCTCTTTAGCGGTCCGAAAATGATTAGGTAGGCCTGTTGGTGTTCGATCTTTTCCCGCAGGGATTGGAAGCGGTGGCGAGCGTCGGACAATCGGGTCTTCGCGACCTCGAGCAGGTCCCCCCGAGACTCGTCCTCGATGCGCCCGATCACACCTTCGACCAAATCGTCGATCGGGATCAGGAGGTTTTCATATTCGTCACAGAAAGCGGAGATACGGGTCTTCATCGGAACGGGAGCGGAGTGGTTGAAAGGCTGCTTAGAAGCATTACGGTTACCCAAACAATTAGGAGCTCTTAATCGATGGATGCAAGTCTGAAGCTGGTCAATTTTCTGCCTGGATGGGCAGAACGCCTAGTGCATCGACAAGTCCAAACGGCTGCCTTGTTTGCGTTTGGCGAGTGTGTGCGACGACAGGTCAGACGTCCTCCAGTTCCATTCGATCACTGGCGATCAGTAGATGCTACAAGTCTTTGGAGCTTAGGGTATTGCTGCGTGTCAGGCGCAAGGTCAGCAATGCAGCCGCGACCGCAAACCCGGCACTCGTCCAGAGGCAGCCGGTCAGTCCGGAGGCGACGTATATCAGCCCGGAGAGCAGCGTGCCGACGAGCCGGCCGCAGGCGTTTGCCATGTAGTAGAAGCCGACATTGAGCGCGACCTGATCCTCATCAGTGTAGGCGAGGATCAGGTAGGAATGCACCGCCGAATTCACTGCGAACACGATGCCGAATACCCCGAGTCCTCCGAGGACGGCGATGGTCGGGTGAAATTCGAACTGCACGGCTGCGGCGATCGCCCCCATGACGATCGCCAGCAGCCCGCCCCAACCGAGTGCTGATCGTGCGCTGCCTGTGACGAAACTTGGGGCGCAGGCCTGCACGATGCCGTAGCCGATCACCCACGCCGCCATGAAACCGCCGACGCCGGCGAAGCTCCAGCCCAAGGTCGCTTTCAAGAACACCGGCAGCGCGACGACAAACCAGATGTCGCGTGAGGCGAACAGGAAAAACCGCGCTGCCGACAGAGCGTTGATCGGAGGTGATTTCGAGAACAGCTGCGAGAACTTCGTCTTGTACTTTGACTTGCCGATGTCGCCCTTCAGCCAGATCAATCCGGCAATTAGGACGAGCGCTAGGCCGGCAGCCATCGCCCACAGCGAGTGGACGAACCCCAGCCATCCTAACAGGACACCGCCGATCAAGAAGCCGGCGCCCTTGAGGGCGTTCTTCGATCCGGTGAGCACCGCCACCCACTTGAAGAGCCTGCCGCCATCGTCATCGCTGACGAGGAGTTTCACGGCGCTCTTGGAACTCATCTTGGTCAGATCTTTGGCGATCCCCGACAGCGCTTGGGCAGCCATCACGTAGGCGACCGAGAGGGCGATCGCCCAGTGTGGTTGGATAAATGAGAGCATCACCAGCGCGACCACCTGGGTTCCCAAGCCGGCGAACAAGGTGCGCTTCAGGCCGACGCGCGAGCCGATCCAGCCGCCGAACAGGTTGGTGAGGATTCCGAAAAATTCATACAGCAAAAACAGGAACGCCAGCTGCACCGGCGAGTAGCCGAGCGTGTGGAAGTGCAGCAGCACCAGCATCCGCAGCGCGCCGTCCGTGAGGGTGAACCCCCAGTAGGCGGCGGTGACGATCGCGTAGTTGCGGCCGTCCATCGCTAGAGGGATGCGGCAACTTTCGCCACCAGCTCCATCATGCGTGAGGCGTATCCCCACTCGTTGTCGTACCAGACGACGATTTTCACCTGGGTGCCATCGTTGACCATCGTGCAGGGCGCATCGACGATTCCTGAACGCCCATCGTTGAGGTAATCAGCCGAGACCAGTGGGCGTTCCTCGTAGCCTAGAATGCCTGTCAGTTCGCCCTCGGAGGCGTCTTTGAGGAAGCCGTTGATCTCCTCCTTGGTCGTCTCGCGGGCGACTTCGAAAACGCAGTCGACGAGGCTCGCATTCAAGAGGGGAACGCGCACTGCCATGCCGTTGAGTTTCCCTTTGAGCTCAGGGTAGATCATGGTGATCGCCGTGGCAGAGCCAGTCGATGTCGGGATCAGCGAGTTCAATCCCGAGCGCGCGCGGCGGAAATCTTTGTGTGGTGCATCGACCATTACCTGCGTGTTGGTAACGTCATGGATGGTGGTGATCAGACCGTGTTCGATACCGATTTTCTCGTGGATTACTTTGACGACGGGCGCGAGGCAGTTCGTCGTGCAGGAAGCCGCGGTGACCAGGTGGTTCGTTGCTGGGTCGTAGAGATCGTCATTGCATCCCATGACGATGTTCAGCGCTCCCTCCTTTACGGGGGCGGCGACTACTACCTTGCGCGCCCCGTTGTCGAAGTGCGGCTGCAAGCTCTCGGGCGTGCGGAATTTTCCGCTGCTGTCGATCACGATATCGACGCCCATCGATCCCCAATCGATTTCTGCTGGGTTCGCCTTGTCGGTAAAAGTCACGCGTTTTCCATCCAGATCAAAACCGCCCTCGTCAGCTGTGATACCACAGTCCCAGCGGCCGTGGACGGTATCGAATTCCAGCAGGTGCGCGGCCAGTTCCGCGCCGCCAGCGATCTCGTTCACGTGGACGATCTCGATGCCGTCGTTGTCCCACCCCGCACGGAAGCCGAGGCGGCCGATGCGGCCGAAGCCATTGATGCCGATTCTAACACTCATCTAACAGCAGCCCTCCAAACTAGCTGGCATGCAGAGGTCCGGTCGCCCCTGGCAACAGTCCTCCGTCAGGAAAGCCATCAGCTCGCGGATGCCAGCGACCCGCACCCGATAGATGATTGAGCGCCCGTCGCGTTCGGCGTCCACCAGTTCCGCCTGGGTCAATTCCTTGAGGTGGAACGACAGTGTGGGTTTCGGCAAATCCAGGTGCTCGGCGATGTCGCCAGCACACATCCCAGCCTCGCCGGATTTTACTAGGAGTCGAAAGACCTCGAGCCTCGAGGGCTGGGCCAACGCCGCTAGGCAGTCGACGGCATCGTTTAGTTTCATAGTTCTAGAATAATGGAATGATTGGCTGTGTCAATGGGTTTGGGGTCTCTGGGGACGTTAGGTGGATCGGAGCAGAGGCTCCAGTGAGCTGATTGCCGTTTGCGCTTCTGCAGCTAGGTTCAGATCATGAAATCAATTCTTAGGACTCTGATCGTCTGCACGGGGCTGGCGGCAGGCAGCCAGTGCCTCGCGGTAGAAAAACCGAACGTCCTGTTTATCGCGCTGGATGATCTCAATGATTGGGTTGGCTGCTTGGGCGGGCACCCGCAGGCGAAGACTCCCAACCTCGATCGGTTGGCGGCGTCGGGTGTGTTGTTCGACAACGCCCACTGCCCGGCGCCGGCTTGCAATCCGTCGCGCAGTGCGATCTTCACCGGGATCTCACCGCACGTCAGCGGGATGTACACCAATGGGCAGGACATGCGTCTGGTCATGCCAAACGCCGAGCTGATCCCGAAGTATTTCTCGCGCCACGGATACTGGAGCGGGGGATCGGGCAAGATGCTCCACTACTTTATCGATGCACGATCTTGGGACGAATATTACCCGAAGAAGGAAACGGAAAACCCGTTCCCCCCGCACATCGATTTTGGCAAGCGCCCGAAGTCGCTCCCGCGTGGTGGTCCTTGGCAATATGTGGAGACCGATTGGCACGGCTTCGAGGTGAGCGATGACGAGTTCGGTGGCGATTCAAAAGTTGCCGACTACGTGTCGAAGCAATTGCAGCGAGAGCACGACCAGCCGTTCTTCCTCGCCTGTGGGATCTATCGGCCTCACGAACCGTGGTTTGTCCCGCAAAAATACTTCGACCAGTTTCCGCTTGATCAGGTGCAGCTACCACCCGGTTACAAGGAGAATGACCTCGATGACCTATCGGCGTATGCGCAGAAAGTCGGCAAGAATCGCTACTTCGCCCACATCCGCGAGCAGGGGCAGTGGAAGCGCGGGGTGCAGGCTTACCTGGCATCGATCACCTACGCGGATGCGATGCTCGGGCGGGTGCTCGATGCCTTAGAAAAAAGCCCCAACCGCGACAACACCATCGTCGTGCTGTGGAGTGATCACGGTTGGCATCTCGGCGAGAAGCAACACTGGCAGAAATTCACGATGTGGCGTGCTAGCACCCGCGTCCCGCTGATCATGCGCGTGCCGCAAGGCGTGCCCGGCCTGCCCAAGGGGACGGAGCCTGGTGGCAGGTGTTCGCGTCCAGTCAACCTCGTCAGCTTGTTCTCGACACTCACCGAATTGAGTGGGCTGCCGCCACAGGGAAGCCAGGAACCGAGCCTAGTGCCCTTGCTCAAAGATCCTTCGGC
>JBLHKE010000264.1:0-9810 GCA_047619485.1 Verrucomicrobiales bacterium
GGGGAATCGATGCCGATCCGATTCCGCTGCGGCTCAATGGCGTCGACTATCAATTGAACCAGGTTCAGAGTATCGCCAACACGGATGCCGACTTGGGCGGCAGTGGTGGGGCGACTAGGTTCACCAAAAGCTTGAACCAGGGAGGGGACGCAGTGGGTTGGACAAGGAATCGCAACCCGGAGGAAACATTCATTGTCCCTGGAGACACACTAACGATCGAGAGCATTGGCGGGACAGGGTTCGGGTGGGATCTGATCGTTCAGGAGGGGGATTTTTCACAATCTCACCCGAACAGAATCTGGCAGTTCCTGCCTATTCGGAGGCCTTTTGGTTCGGAGCCACTGCAGATCCCCGCACCTCTTCCTACGGTTGACCGATCAAAGATCGGGACGTGGAGCGAGCGCTTGGAAGCCGCGGGATCAGATCCACAAGCCCTCATCCAAGAGGGTGATGTGGTGCGATCTTTCGTCATCAGGCACGGTGATTCGCGTCTGATCGAATCGAAGCTCTACGGCGGCGCTTCAAGCCGCTACTTGTTCGTCGAGCACCCGAATTTCGCCGATACTTCTGAGCGCATGGCTCATTCCTTGGTCGATAGCAAAGGGGCGCCATTGTTCGGAGCGAAATTCGGCCGCGCGCTTGTAGATGGCGCATTGTACCCATCTTCGGTCAGGCCGGATTTTGCGGTTTCACCCACCTCACCCGATTACCTCACAACCCCCCAATTCCGTCCTGATGACAACCCCGCTCCGGATCCATCGGTCACGGGCGATTTCGACACAGGTGTCGGTGGTAGTCCTGATGGGCCTTACACCAACCACGCCGATCCGGGCGTCTACTTTACCGATGGAGTGCCGTATTTTGATCACCTCAACGATGTGACCCGATCCAACGCAACGGTATTCTCGCCGCAGCGCATCATGCCTGGTCCGGGCATGATGGGATCGTTGCCGACGGGGGTTCAATCGGGTGTCCCATGGCGTACGCTCTTGTTCCGGCCCGACCCGCAGCATTTTGGCGGATCCGGATTGCCCGACCACGTGCTGCTCGACCAGTTCTGGATGCCGGTGCCGGAACCGCATGGCATCAGTCATGACTATTCGACCGATGGAAAGATCAACCTCAACTATGCCATCGCGCCGTTCTCGCACATCCGTCGCGCGACGGCCCTGCACGCGCTTTTCAAAGCAGAGAAAATGATGGCGATCCCGGTCGGTGCCGCGCCGGTTTACAAAACCGAAACTTCGACCGAGTCGTGGCGACACCACATCGATACGGAGGAAACATTGCAACAGTTTGAGGCGCGCTTTGAAGGCGGTGGGTTCTTCCGGTCTTCCTCCGAAATCTGTGAGCAATACCTCGTACCTGAGGGCGAAACCTTGGGCGATAACGTCGATGGCGACTACCCGGACATGCGTGCCTTCTGGGCAGAGCACCGCCTCACTGGCGACAATGTCAAAGAGCGCCCATACACCAATTTACAGACGCGGCTGACGACGAAATCGAACGCGTTCAAAATTTACGCCATCGTACAACCAATCACCAAGGCGCCCGAATCGGATCAGGCAGTTTTCGATCCGACGGCGGACACGTTGCACGAGGCCACCCCGATATCCGCCACCTTACGACGATTGCTCGACGGCACCAGAAATTGCCAGCCGTCGACGATTCCGAACTATCTTCGCGGTTCTATCGAGACCCTCCCGAGCGTGGATGAGTTTTACCGCTACTCGATCGTCAACACGCAGCCGAATCTGCGCCCGCTGTCTGCAATTACCGAGGTCGTGCGCTCCACGTCAGGAGAAGTGACACTCCGCTGGCCCTCGCGCTCGCAGGATGTGTTCATCGTCGAGCGTTCGACCGACCTCTCGGGTTCTTGGGAGGTGATCGATCCCAATTTCGGTGGCAGCTCCCAGCAGAGCGAGTTTGTCGATCCCGCCCCGCCAGCAGGCACGCGAGCCTACTACCGAGCCCGCTGCCGGTAACTTCGATTTGCAATCGAAGCCCGGCGCGCTGAAACAACTGGCTTGGGCTCTGGGCTTCGATTTTTAAATCGAAGCTACGCTCGAGTCTCCTATTTCGAACTAGCAACCACCTCAACCGGCGGCACCAGTGCGATGATTTTCTGCCCGGGTTTCCACGTCGTCGTCTCCTCATTCGACAACACCTCGAGCCGCTTGCTGTTGTGAATACGGAATAGCAAGAGCGTCTCCCCACCATGGATATTGCTGAAATCCTCGAAGGTGAATCGCTTGGTCAGTTCGGTCTTTTTCACGGTAAATCCCCGCTGGTGCAAGTCGCGTAGCGCGTGGTTGGTCGGCGTCTCGGGGAAGGCGATGCGGCCGACGAAGTGCTCGGGTGCCTTGTCGCGCTCGATGGTCTCCTCGCTGTTCTCGGGCTGAAGCTGGAACACGTGGGCACGACCGAACTGGTGGGTGAAATCGTGCACCGCCATCGAGTTGACGTGATCGTTGGAGGTGACCGCCAGCAGGTTGGCGATTCCGGTGAGCTCGAGGTCTTCCTCGACGATGTCAGAGAGGATGTTGCCGCGTTGGGCCGGGATGCCCGCGAGGCGCGCCTTCTTGATGTTTTCGTGGTTCGTATCGACCACCAGCACCGCCTGCTCCTCATCCTGCAGCGCCGCGGCGATATCGAGCACCCACGGGTCAGCGCCGACAAACAGGATTCCGCTACCCTTCTTGTGTGAGAGCCCTAGCCGGCGCGCTAGTGGGGCGGCGAACAATCCACAGAAGGTCACCGTACCAACGATCGTGACGAAGGTCAGCGGCACGAGCAAATCCGCCTGTGCTGCGAGGCTCTCTAGTTCCGGGTTGCCGTCCACCGCGTGGGTGAGTTCCAACGCGAATACCGAGGTCACTGCGGCTGCCACGATCCCTCTCGGCGCGAGGAAGCTCAAGAAGATCCGGTCGCTCTTGCTAAGCCTCGTCCCCGCGCATGAGATCATGACGCTCAGCGGTCGCACGATGAAGATCAGTGCGAGCGGGAACAGGATCGCACTCCATCCCAACTCGGCGAGCTGTCCCCACGAGATGCGGCCAGACAATACGATGAACAGTGTCGAGATCAGCAGGATGCGCAGGTTCTCTTTGAAGGTGATGATGTGTTTCACCGAGACGCGTTTTTGGTTTGCCAGATAGACTCCGAAAACGGTGACGGTGAGCAGGCCGGACTCGTGCATCATCATGTCCGAGGCGGTGAACAGGGCGGCGACGCAGACGATGAGAAACACGCCGTGCTGGAAATCTGGGATGACGTGTTTCGCGAGCAGCCAGGTAACCAGCGCGCCGGCCAGCATCCCGAGACCGATCCCGATGGCCAGCGTCGAGAGCACGCTGATGGCGATGGTCGCCGCGGCGCCGCCGACACTCGACGCACTCACCGCTTGGAAAACCAGCAGCGCAAAAGTCGCGCCGATCGGGTCAATGACGATCCCCTCCCATTTTACGATCGCCCGGATGTGGCGGTTGGGGTTGATGGTGCGCAGCAATGGCGCGATCACCGTCGGTCCGGTCACGATCAAAATGGCCCCGAGAAGGCAGGCGACTCGCCAGTGCAACCCGACCAGGTAGTGGCCGGCGATCGTCGTCAGCACGCCGGAGAGGATCGCGCCGATGGTGCACAGCCGGATCACCGGTTTGCCAGCCGCTCGCAGTTCGCGAAGCCGCAGGCTGAGGCCGCCCTCACAGAGGATGATCGCCACCGATAGAGAGACGAACGGGAACAGCAAGCTGTCCTCGATCACCGCATCTGGGCGCATGAAAAATTGTCCGGTGAGGAATCCGAACAGCAATAGCAGCAGGATCGACGGCATCTTGATGCGCCAGGCGACCCATTGGGCGACGATGCCGAGACACAGGACGATAGTAAGGTAGGCGAGTGGGCTGTGCATGGGTGTGGGGGAGGCTAGACCACGGTTTGTGGGATTGCCAGTGCCCCTGAGGAAAACGGTTGCGACACGTCGCTGACGTGTGTTTCCTGTGCCAACTATTTTGCAATACATTCGCTACAAACACGCGCGCTTCTCCGCGCGATTCCCAGAAACCTTCCGCTACTCGCGCTCCCACTACTGGATGTCGCAGGATGCGGATGACCCGCAGTTGTGGCGCGTCGGGTTTACCAAATTCGCCACGCGCATGCTCGGCGAACTCGTCGATGCGCAGTGGAAAATCGATGTCGGTGGCGCGGTCGCCTGCGGTGATGAGATCGGCTACGTCGAAGGCTTCAAGGCAGCCAGTGATGTTTTCTGCGTGATGGATGGCGACTTTGCGGGCGGCAACCCAGAGCTAGACATCGATGCCTGCATCGTCCGCTCCGACCCCTACCTCAAAGGTTGGCTCTACTCCGTCAAGGGCGAGCCCGAGGAAGAAAACATGGACGTCCACGAATACATCGCACTCCTAGCCGCGACCATCGAGCGCATGCAATCCGAAGAACACGCTGCCGAAGGCTAAGGGGTTGTCAGGAAATAAGTCATGCAAAGATGCGCAGGAATTTTAGCCAGCACCAAGGCAGATTTCAGCGATGATAGCGGGCTATTTGAGTTGGAAGCTAACGCGGGTGATGGCCAAAATAACCAGCAGATTGTAGGAGTTATTTACTGACAAGCCCTAAGGGGGGAAGTGGACACTTCTGCCCGCCGAAGACTCCGGCAGTCAAAAAAGAGTTTCCGTGGTTACTTAAGAGATCTGGGGAACGAGGCCAGACCTCTCAACTCCCACCCACCTCCACAACACCAGTCCTTGACCTTTCCCCCCACCTCCCGGAACCTCTCGCCATGAACAAAGTTGGCATCATCGGACTCGGCATCGTCGGTAGCCGCGTCGCGAAAAACCTCCGCGCCGCAGGCGTCCACACCTACGTGTGGAACCGCTCGCCCAAACCCGAACCGAACTTCCTAGGCTCCGCCGCCGAGGTCGCCAAGCTCGCCCCATTCGTGCAAATTTTCGTCCGCAATGGCCAAGACCTGCTCGAGGTCATCGAAGCAGTATTACCCGCGCTCACTCCTGGTCACATCATCGCCAACTGCGCCACCGTCGACCTCGCCTCGACCCATCAGGCGGCCAAACTCGTGCATGAGGCAGGCGCGAATTTCCTCGATTGCCCCTTCACCGGCAGCAAGGACGCCGCCGAGAATGGTCAGCTCACCTACTATGTCGGCGGCGACGTCGAGGTGATCAAAAGCGTCCAGCCGATCCTCGAGCACAGCGCCGCCAACATCATCCCGGTGGGCGGGATCGGCCAGGCAACTGTCGTCAAAATCGCTACCAACATGGTCAGCGCCACCACCGTCCAGGTGCTCAGCGAGGCGCTCGCCGTGTGCATCAATCACGGCGTCGCCCCCGAGACTTTTCAGGCCGCGGTTGAATTCAACGCCTGCAACTCCAAGGTGGCTGCGATGAAGCTCCCCGCGATGATCGCCGGCGACTACGACACGCACTTCTCGCTCAACAACATGTTCAAGGACTCACAGTTCGCCCTAACACTAGCAAAAGAAACCGGCACCGACATCCCAGCGCTCGCCACCACCGCCGGATCGATGTTCCAGGCGATCAAGGCCGGTCACGGCGAGCAAGATTTCTGCTCGATTTTCACCAACTACCAGAACAAGTAGGATGCCGACCCAAGCCATCGACCTCGGCGCCCGCACCGTCTTGCGCCTCAGCGGCGGCGACCGCGAGCGCTACCTGAACGGCCAGGTCAGCAACGACGTCCGCAAGCTAAGCGGCGAAAACGCCATCGCCGCCTGCGTCACCACCTTGAAGGGCAAACTCGACGCCCTCGTCCACATCACCACCCTCGACGAGGCCTTCCTCATCGACTCAGAGATCGAACTGCGCGAACCCCTCCACGCCCGACTCGACAAATACATCATCGCCGACGATTGCGAACTCGAGGACGTCAGCGACGATTGGCGACTCGTCCACGTCCTCGGCCGCATCGAAACTGAGCACGCTACCCGTAAGAGCGAGCGCTTCGGCCAGCCCGGCACCGATATTTGGCTTCCCACGGATAGCGAAATTCCCACGGACATCGACCTTCTCACTCCGGCAGCCAGCGAGTCGCTGCGTATCCGCAACGGTGTCCCCAAATGGGGCGCCGAGCTAACCCCTGACACCCTTCCCGCCGAAGCCGGTCTCGACGCCACCGCGGTTGATTTCCACAAAGGCTGTTACATCGGCCAGGAGGTCATCTCGCGCATCAAGAGCGTCGGCCGGGTCAACCGGCAGCTACGGTGCCTGCGGGTCAATGGCGGTTCTGCAACCCCCGGCCAACCGCTATTTTCTGGTGAAACCAAGGTAGGCCAGCTGACGAGTGTCTCTGGTGAAGCCGCCGTCGGCTACATCAAACGCGGCCATCAGGACGTCGGAACCTCACTCACCCTGGAGCCGGATCCGACCGGAGAGAAAAACCTTTCCACAAGCCTTGAAATCGTAGAGAGTTCGCTAGTCAGGGGAACTGAGACATAAGTGTGCGATAGATGCGCCGAATTTCTGGTCACCACCAAGACGAAAAAGGCGATCATAGCGGACGATTTGAGCCGATTTCAATGCCGGTGGGGAGCAGAAAATTCCAGCATATAGTGCGCTGCTATCTCTAATTTCCCCTGGAGACCCGTCCAAATTTAAGCTACCCGACCTGTCATGCACCGTAAAATATCCCAGATTTTTTCCCTAGCGGCTCTCCTCACCCTCACCGGTTGTTTCGGCGGGGGCGATGATTCCACCGAGATCGCGCCGCGCTACGGCCGGGCGGATCGCATGGCATACGACACCGTTCACATGCAGGTCGAATTCAACCGCGAACTCCATACCATCGTCATCGATCTCAAGCCTGGAGCCGCCCCAAAGACAGTCGCCAATTTCAAAAAGAACATCGCTAGTGGTTTCTATCGTGGGTTGAATTTCCACCGTGTCATCGACGACTACATCGTCCAGACCGGCGATCCGCTCAGCCGTAAGATGTCGCGCAAGGCCGACTGGGGAACCGGCGGGCCAAACTACACCGTGCCAGCAGAGATCGGCCTCAAGCACACCCGCGGTGCCCTCGCCACAGCGCGCCTCGGCGACGGCGAAAACCCGTCCAAAGAATCCAGCGGCAGCCAGTTCTACATCTGCCTCAAGGATTTGCCCCACCTTGACAGCGGCTACACTGTTTTTGGTTACGTGCGCGAAGGTCCAGGTTTGAAAGTGCTAGACCAGATGTCGCGGGTACCCGCCGACATCAACGATATTCCGATCAAGCCAATCACCGTTCGCGCCATTGGCCTAACCCGGCCTGACGCCCCAGCAGGTAAGAGCCGCCCGACCGACACTCCGAAACCAAAGCGGGTTCCTAAGCCCGGCGAGGAGCAAGACAAGGCGCGCACCAAGCTTATCAAGAAATTCTGGTAATTCTAATTAGTTGGTAGGTAGAGCCACTCCACCCATCGCTGCGCGCAAGCGCTTCCTAATCAGAGCTTGGCAAGCGATCCCAAGTGTGCGATAGGAATTTCATGAAGAAGCTCAACCAAATTACTGTCGCAGCCTCGGCTGCCATCGCCGCCCTGACCCTTTCTTCCTGTGGGGAGAAGACCGTCGAAGACGTCCAGCAGGACGCCGAGAAGAAGGTCGATAAGATGGAGGAAAAAGCCGCAGAGGCCAAAGAAGAGGCTGAGAAGAAGGTCGAAGTCCTAGAGGAAAAGGTAGAAGAAGTGAAAGAGCAGACCGAGGAAGCCGTCGAAGAGGTGCAGGAGAAGATCGGTGAGGTCAAAGAAGACGGCGCCGCCAAGATGAAGAAACTCAACGAGAACGCAGGTTCTATCAGAGCAGCTGCCGAAGCCAGCGCCGAGAAGGCTAAAGAAGCCGCCGCCAGCGCAGCCGAAGAGGCCGTCGAAGCCGTCGAAGAGGCCGTCGAAGCCGTCGAAGAAGGTGCCGCCGAAGTCCCAGCCGCGATCGAAGAGGTCAAAGAGGCCGTAGAAGGCACAACCGAGTAGGTTCGCTTACAAGGCAGACCCAGCCGGCTCGGACAATCTCCGAAGCGGCTCAAAATTCAGCCAAAGAGGCCAGCTCAAGCAGCTGGCCTCTTTTTTCTTGCAAAACTGCCGCCGCGACCGTAAATCAGCGAACGTTCGATCAGAAGCACTCCAAAGTTTTTCCTATTTTAAGTGGGTAGGTTCCGGAGCGGTCAAACGGGGCAGACTGTAAATCTGCTGGCTATGCCTTCGAAGGTTCGAATCCTTCCCTGCCCACCATCTTCATGTTTAAGGGGTTACGAGTAATCGTTGCTCCTTTTTTGTTCTCTAGAGGAGTTGTAGATGGGCAGAAGATGGGCACTCTTTGCTGTCCTCAATTGACTCGAATTGTCCTCAATTGTCCTGACTACTGCGGGAAGTTTAGACCAAAAATTCACCCCGTAGTGTCCCAAAAGTCGGACGGCGCTCAGGCCGCCCTCCTGTAGTGGTTCAGAAGACCTCCGAGCCTCGGTTCACGGACGATCTTTCCCGCCCCGCTCGCGGCTTCGGCAGCCGGTTCGATCAGTCTGTTCGCCAGACCCTGGTGGTTGCGCTCCGTGTGGTAGTGCTCGACGTACTCTGACACGGCGGTCCGAAGTTGCTTCTCCGAGAAGAATATCATCCGCTCCAGGCACTCCTCCTTGATCGACCGTACGAACCTCTCCGCAAAGGCGTTCAAGTTGGGGCTGCGCGGGGGAGTCCTGATGATCTTCACTCCCGAGACGTTCAGGATGGAGCGGAACTCCTTCGTGAATCGCGGGTCGCGGTCGATGATCAGGTATTCCTTCCCCAGCAGGAACCCGGAGAGCCCGTCCGTCGCGTTCCTGGCGACCTGCTCCATCCACTTTCCATACGGCTCTTGCACGATGCCCATGATATTGACGCGGCGTGTTGCCAGCTCGATGGCGAACAGCACATGGTAGCGGACGAGCGACCGCCCTACCCAGATCTCGACAGTGAGCATGGCCGACGCGGCGATGACGTCCCAGTGGGCCCGGAGGAAGGTCTTCCACGACATCCCCCTGCGAGGAGCAGGTTCGATCCCGTGATCCTCTAGAATGCGGGCGATCGTGTTACGCCCGAACCTCGTGTCCAATGTTCCATAGGGCGCCCTGGATCCGCGTATAGCCCCACGACGGATTCTACCTGGCCATCCTCACGACCAAGGTGGCGATTTCTGGCCCGATAGTTGGACGCCCGACCTTCCCCCGGCTGCCGTCGTATTTCTTGGCAATCAGCTGCCGGTGCCAGCGCATCAGCGTATCGGGCGTGACGAGCGAGCCGATCTCCCGCAGCGCGCTCCGGCAAACCAGCTTGGCCTTCGCCGCCAGGCGGCGGCGTTCCGCGTCGGTGAACCTGAGCCTCTTCGGATCGAGCCGATCGCGGAGGACCCGGTTCTCCTCGCGGAGGTAATCGATGATCGCCGCCTGCTCCCTATTGGCCCAATGGGCCAGCGCCGAGAGCAGCAGATGGAATGGTTGGATGAACATGAATCCAGAATAGTCCGAAATTGGGAGAGTTCATCGGCGGGCAACGCGTTCTTCCTCAATGCCCCGGGCGTCGTCCGAGTTTTGGGACACTACGGGGATGGCATCCGGCATCGGTCGATGTCGTCGCGGTAGAACGAACGCCTCCGTTCGTTCGGATCGAGCGGAGCGATGATCCGCAAGCGTCCGTGTGCGCGATAGCCGCAACGGTCCATCAGTTCGAACCCTCTCCCGCTCGCAGGCTCCCCAGGCAAAGTGCGTGGTTCGGGGTGATCGTTTTTTGTTGGCTGCTACTCGCGTGGATTGCAGGCG
>JBLHKE010000265.1:0-9790 GCA_047619485.1 Verrucomicrobiales bacterium
GGATTTTCTTAGGCATAAGGCGGAGACTCTATAATGACGCGCGATTCGCGCAAGACGGATTACGCGAATGGATTCGATCAGTGCGTTTCCAGCCAGCCGACCTTAAAAATCTTCCTAGAACGCATACAATCTGCCTCGAAATCTATCATTTTTGATAATGCTACATTAATGGAGAACCATTTATGATGATTTAACTTGCTTACTACAAATAAATCGATATACTATAAAAAGAATTTCAAAGCGGACTGAGTCGCTCAGCGACCTTTCCCGAGTTGGAGTTTCCATAGGAAAATTAATTGTTTTTTGCTTCAAAGCCCCGGGGTGGTTCCCGGGGCTTTTTGCGTACATAGATGCTCCGTGCAAACCGCTGCCACTAAAATCGTCACCATCCTGCAAGAGGCAGGACACACCGCCTACTTTGCTGGGGGCTGTGTCCGTGACCAGTTGCTCGGCATCGAAGCGAAGGACTACGACATCGCTACTAGCGCGATCCCCTCTCAGGTGCTCGAGTTGTTCCCCAAAGGAAAGACGGTTGGCGCCCACTTCGGTGTGATCATCGTGAATCGACGTGGGCACATGTTCGAGATTGCCACCTTCCGCACCGACGGGTCCTACAGCGATGGGCGCCGCCCCGAGTCGGTCGAGTTCTCGACTCCAGAAGAGGATGCGCAGCGGCGCGACTTCACCATCAACGGGCTGTTCTTCGATCCGATCACCGACAAATTGATCGATTTCGTCGGCGGGGAGGCAGACATCGAAGCCCGCCAGCTGCGCGCCATTGGAGATGCCCGCTCCCGCCTGCGAGAGGACTACCTGCGCCTGCTGCGGGCGATCCGCTTTGCGGCACGACTCGACTATGAAATCGGCGAAACTACCTGGTGTGCCATCAGAGAAAACGCGCCACAGATCAAGACGATCAGCGCCGAACGTATCCGTGATGAGTTCAGCCAGATCATCACCCACCAATCACGCGTGCGCGGATTCGACCTCCTGGTCGAGAGCGGCCTGATGGAGCAGATCATGCCAGAGATCCTCGACCTCAAGGGCTGCGAACAACCTCCCCAATTTCACCCCGAGGGCGACGTGTTCGTGCATACGCGATTGATGCTAAGCCTGCTCCCAGACGAGGTGTCCCTACCGCTGGCGCTGTCTGTGTTGCTCCATGACATCGGCAAGCCAGCCACCTACAGCTTCGACACGGCTGATCAACGCATCCGTTTTAATGGCCACGACAAAGTCGGTGCGGAAATGGCCGAGGATATCCTGCGCAGGATGAAATTCCCGAACTTGACCATCGAGGCAGCCGCCGAAATAGTCTCGCGCCACATGGCATTCATGAACGTGCAGAAGATGCGCAAATCGAAGTTGAAACGATTTATGAACGGTGACCATTTCAAGGACGAGATGGAACTCCACCGGGTCGATTGCCTCGGCAGCTGGGGCGGCCTCGACAACTACGATTTCCTCAAGGCAAAAGCCGAGGAGTTTGCCAGCGAACCCCTCGTCCCCCCACCATTCATCAACGGAAAAGATCTGATCGCCCGCGGCCAGCGACCGGGGCCACGCTTCCAAGAAATCCTAACTGAAGCACAAAACCTGCAACTCGAGGGCGAGTTGCAGAACCGTGACGAGGCGCTTAGCTGGTTGGACGCACTGCTGGCCACCGACTAGTCTTCGGCAACGCCAACACGCATCACCCGATAGAAGCGCGCCCCGCCTCCGAGAGGCAGCGAATCCGTCGCTGGCGCGCCGCGGTCGATCCACTGCACCCGCGTTCCACCCGCGCGCAGACGCACGAAGGCATCCTTCCAATCGACCATCCCCGCTGAGTATTGCACCATGTAGAGGGCACCTGGCTCGGACGGGAACTCGACTAACACACCACCATCGGGAAGCCGCAGCACCCGGTCGATCGCGAAGCTCTGCCCGTCGGTCAGAACCGTCTGCCTCAGGCTCACCTCAGCTTCGACCTGCGGCGCGATATCGCTGGATCGATCTCGCGAATAATATTCGAGCACGATCTGCACCGTCTCCCCAGCTGGAAGGGTCCGGTTGTAGATCAACGCGGCGCGCCCATCGGGTAAATGCGAGGAAGCGTTGTAGACAATGATTCCCGGGGCAAGGCCGCTAATAAGCAAGCGCACCGCACCAATATCTCGCGGCGCACCATTATGGATCGTCACGGTCTGCTCCCACAGCCCGGTCTGGCGGTTGAGCCGCATCTCGCTGCCAAGGGTCACGCCTGGAGCATCGATCTCCGGCAGCACGACCGTGACCGTCTGCTCGGCAAAAAGTCCGGTCTGATCGGTCGCCCGGATCCGCAACTCGGCGCTGCCACTCACAAATGGAGCGTAGCCGATCGCCAGTTCTCCAGTCACAGCATCGACCCGTAACGAAGAGAACAGCGCCGGGTTCGAATTGGCGACCAACGAGTAGACCAGCGAGTCTCCCACATCCGGATCCTCGAAAAACGGGATGACAGAAAAACCGACGTCGCTAGCAATCTCGTCGGCGACGATCTGAGGAATCGCCCCAACCTTCTCCGGCGCATCCGGCACCGCCACGATCTCCACCCGCAGATCGACCTCGATCATCCCCCCGTCCAAATCAAAGACCCGCACGGGCACGAATTCGACGCCGTTGGCATCCGGCAGCAGCCCTACCATCAGTTGGCCATTGACCCCATCCAAGAACGGCGGCCCGAGCGCCGAGCCCGGTAGCAGAGTCCCAAGCCCGAAGGTGAGCGCCACATTCGGATCTTCGACGTCGCTGAAGAACTCGCGTAATAGCACGAACACCGGGCCAGAATCTTCCTCCACGCTCACCACGAAAGGTCTCGCCACTTCCGGCAAATCGTTGACCGGCTCGATGCGCACCCTGACCGCCCCGACACGCGATAGACCCTGCGGATCGGTCGCACGCAGGGAGATATTTGCCTGACCGAAAGCATCCGGCACCAGGGCGACACTCAATTCGTTTCCGACCAGGGTCGTCGCGGTCCGATCGATCAAACTCGGATCAGTGATCGTCAACAGCTCGTAGATCAACTCTTCACCATCCGCGCGCCCGTCATCGCCAAAGGCCGTGTCTAGGTCGATCACCAGCGGTTCAGAATCCTCTAGCCCCGCGAGCTGCGGAAAGCCGATCGCAGACGGACGGGCATTCACCCGCAGACGCACCGGAACCTCGATTCTGGCTGCGTCAGGGTCGTTGGAGAAGAATCGCAGCGTGGCACGCTCGGTGCCCACCTGGAGCCGGTCTGTATTGAAATCTAGTCCAAGTGCCGCTTGCCCAGCAGCAGGAACCTGCCCGCCGCTTTCGGCCAGGTTCGCCCAACCGGGAGCGACACCGACCGTGTCCAAAAACGTCTCGAACAGACCCCGCGCTTCTTCGTCCTCGACCTTGCGCCCCTCCGACGTCGAGAACAGCAGGTGGTAGAGCCTGCGGGTGCCCGCCAGGCCACTCACCTCGTGCGCGTCCGAATTGGTCGAGCTTGAGAAAGTCTGCTCAGCCCCTCCGTTGTCCTCAACAATGATCAAATGATTCACCGACGGGTCGAACAATCCATTGCCAGGATCGAACCCATCATACACCCGCTTCACAAAACCGAGGAACTCCCGCCCAGCCCGTCCAATCGTGAGCACCACCCCATCCGCCGTGCCCACGCCGTCCGCTCCGAGATCGCCGCTGAGTGAGAACGAATCAACTCCGTCCAGATCAGCTCCCAACACGAACAACCCAGCGGCCAGCTTGCGCGTAAAGTAGCGCCCGTTCTCGCCGAACGCAGCCGAGTCGATCACCACCCCATCCGAATATGGGATGTCTTCGACAAGGTCTGTGCTCAGGAAATTTCCACCATCAAACATGTCCATACCACCGTCGGCGATGTTGTCCCCAGCCATCCCTTCGGTGAACGCGTAGCGGAACGGGATCGCTTCCAAGATCGGAGTCGCACCAGCATCGAACCGCTCTAGGGCGGTCTCGAGACTGAGTTCTTCAGCGAACTCCAACTCGCCGATCCACTGCACCCTCCCCGTCCCAGCATTCGCAAGCACGGCCTCGAAGCGACCACTTCCACCCGGGTTCAATACCATCAGAATCTCCTCCGGCATGACTGCAAGTTTTGGCTCGATCCCCGCCGAATCCCCGAGATCTTCCAAACCGAGGGTGAGCAATCCACCGCGGTAGATGGCGGAAACATCGTCTGCTGAAATCGTGCGCCCCCAGATGGCGAGTTCGTCGACCGCACCAGAAAAGCGCTGCCCGCCGCCACTCGCAGCGTGCGTCGTCAGCGGCTGATCGGAACCGATCTCGCCAGCTTCAGCCAGCATCACCTCGCCGAACCCGTCGTCCTCGATCTCTGTCCCATTGACGTAGAGCCGGATCCGCCCCGCCGCTGCCGATCGATCGATCACCAGTGAAGCATGATTCCATTCCCCGATGCGCAGCCGGGATTGCCCTTCCGGCATCCCACGCATGAACCACTCGCCGCCACCCTCTTGCCCGCCAATGACGGCCACTTCTTCACCGAACACCAGAATCTGCCAACCAGCTGACGCGCCATCTTCGTTGACTCGCCCTTTCCCGACCACCCGCTGAACCTCATTCGCCTCTAGCCGATCGGCCTTGAACCAGATGGACACGCTGTACGATCCGGCGCCAGGGTCATGAACGTCGCCATAGCGGACGGAACCAAGAACGCTGCGAGCCGCTTCTCCGGCCCGACCCGGCACAAGATCCACACCGCCGATGATGGTACCGTTCTCGCTCGGCACCGTCAGATCGAAAAGTCTCGCCCCCGAATCCAGCCCAGTCAGCGTCTCGCGGTCAAAGGAACTGAAGAGCAACAAGTCCTCCTCAAATCGGCTCACGACACCTCCTTGGAGCGGGTCTGAGCCAGCGAGAATTTCGTCTCGATCGCGGGAGCCATCACCATCGGAATCTGCCTCGTTCGGATCCGTTCCGGCAAGAAATTCGTCCAGGTTCGTCAATCCATCTCCGTCCAGGTCGCCGCTGCCAACCTGATTCAGATCGCCGAAGACCGAGAGCTCCCAGTCATCTGGTAACCCGTCAAGATCCCGATCACCGCCGCCGACGATATCGATCGATCGCAGCCCTGCGGCCACCCCATCGGACAAGCCGCGCAACTCCATCGGATTCATCGCAAATCGCAGCAGTGAAAACTCGTCCACGCACACGCCAACGTCCCCCGCCCCAGCAAGACGCAGCGGCCCGGGCGAATCGATCAGAACCGCATCCGCAATCGGCTGCGACCCGACTTGCTCTCCATCGAAAAATCCACGCACGATGCCGATCTCACGATCGATCACCATCGCCACCTGATGCCAACTCCCAGCCGCCAGCCCGGAGGCGAGCGGGATCTCTGGAATCCCCTCCAAACGCAGTACGAGATCACCGTCCGCCGCAAAGATCCCCCACCCATCCCCCTTCGAAATCAGCGCACGCGCACCACCGAGCGCCTCCAACTTGACCCACAAGATCGCCGTCAGGTTCGCCGCCCCCGGATCGCCCAACTCTCCATAGTTCAGATCGTTGCCAACTCCGAGCCGCACGGCTTTTCCAATCGCACCATCGACCAGCTCGGCGCCCATCGCCAACACACCGCCACCCAACGAAATCTCACTTTCCAACGACGCATAGATGAGGAAATCGCCCTCACGGGAGAGGGCGATCGATGTGTCGAGCAGAGGATCACTTCCCCGCTGCACCTCAGAAAAATCGCCCGAGCCGTCGCCGTCGCTGTCCCGCGCGTTCGGATCCGTGCGGCTCACCTGCACCTCATAGGAATCATTCAAACCATCGCCATCGCTATCGCTGCGCAACGGATCTGTGTTCGTCACGCCGACTTCTTGTCCATCAGGTAGTCCGTCCCCGTCAGAATCACGGAGCAGAGGATCAGTCCCGGCCGTCCCCTCGGCAGAATCCGAAAGCCCATCATTGTCGGTGTCGCCCGAGCGCGGGTTGGTGCCGACCGCGAACTCCATCGCATTCGTCCAGCTATCACCATCGGAATCGCCATCCCCGTCCTCATCCAAATTTCCAAAGAACACCTGCTCCCAATCATCTGCGAGCCCGTCCGCATCCACATCGACCGAATCCTCATCCGCCCCCGGCACTCCGTCATTCACCCGGCTGGCACGCCAGTTCGTCGCCACCGCGTGATCAGGATTCGAACCCGGATCGATCAACACGAGCGTCGGCCCATCCCCATCTGGCAAGGTCGGCCAAGGCCGCCGGTCATCGTATTCGAAATCATGCAAAATTTGATCTGCAACATCGACCAGCACCAGGCGCTCGCCACCGTTTGAGAGGCCGGTGCCGGCGGCGAATTCTCCAGCGATCTGATCAAGTCCCAGCGTCGGGAAGCGCACGACGAACGCGTCCAGCTTCTTCACTACCACCAGGCTCTCCCCAGGCGCCAGCGAGCTCGGCGGGAAGACGAAGTCCACACCATCATCAAATCGCACCCCGCCCATCTCCACCGCATCGCTCGACACGTTGGTCACTTCCAAAAATTCGAAATCACTAGCCCCACCCGCGACGGCTTCTTCGGCCGCGCCCTCTGGATCGCGCGGATGGTAGGACAACTCACTAACCACCAGATCACCCGTCGTCGCTGACCGATCACCAATCACAAACGGCTCTTCACGCAGCGCCGACCAGACACCCGTAGTCGATAGAAAACGTGTCTTCACCAGACCCGACTGCGCCATCGAAAACTGCCCGCGGTAAGCAACCGCAGTTGCGGCGACCCCAGCATCCACCTCCACCCCACTGGCAACGATCTCCGGTACCAACAAGAGATCCGAACTCGCCAGAGCCCCGTTCAGCCCCTGCAAGGCCAAAACGTTGCGCCCGACCCGCAACTGCGACTGCTGCGACGTGAGATCGAACTCCTCGTAGAGCACCGCCGCCGAATCCGGATTGCCGGCGGTCGACAAGGAGTCCCATGCAGGACTCGCCGGCGCGTTCGCCTCCGCGATTTTTTCGCCATTCAGATAGGCGACGAACCCATCATCATATTTCAACCTCAGGACGAGCCGCGCGATCGAATCGATCGCCGCCTGATCCGCGACCTCGAACTCGACACGCATGTAGACAGAACCGTTGATGCCGAACATCTGTTGTTCAACGTCCACCCGCAGGAGCGACCGATAATCCAGGCCCTGCGTCTCGAAACCGACCGCCGAATCACCCTCGATCCAGCCATCGATGCCCACCGGATCGTCAAAAGATTTCCACCCCTCGCCGAGGGCGCTGCCACCATTCTCAACCGATGGGACCAGCACCTTGGCAGGCGAGTTGGACGGCAGCAGGACACTCACATCGACCGCAGCCGACTGGCGTGGATCCGAACCATCGAGCGTGTAGTAAATCGCCCCAACCTGCCCAGCCGGCACCCCTAGGGCCACGTCGACCGGCGCCGGGTAGACCGCGCCTTCGACCAATGGAAATTCCGGCGGCTCCACCTCAGGGTAGAGCCCGCGCGCCTTGAATTGATCCAAGACAATGTCCGACCGTTGTGCCAGAAACGTGTCGCGCACCCACAATCTCTCCCGATCCCACTCGACATCCCGCCGCAGCGGCACGCCACCATGAATGTTGCCCCAACGCGCCGACTCAGCGACGACCGGGGTGCGCACCTGATCCGATAGCGCGTCCCAGCGAGCCTGCGCACGCCCCGGACTGAAGACCCCATCATTGGAGAAATACCGGTAGAGGCGATCGGCAAATTTCACCCGGAACTCCTCGTAGTCCCGCAACCCATCGTAGGGGACTGATGGAGAGTTCGGCGTATTCACCTGGGTCAGATCCGTATTCAGCAGCCGATTCCCCGAATTCAAAAACCGATCGTTCCCCAGTGAGATCTCCGCGTCCCAAGTGAAAAAATGGAACGGCTCATCGCCTGCCCCGCCTCGGCTGCGACGCCCAGCGAACCAGTTGCGATTGTTCACGCCAGTAGAGAACGTGCCGAAGAACACCGGCCCTAGCCAATCGTTGTCGCCACTCCAGATCCGCGCGATCATCGAGTCGACGAAACTATCCATGTCGAGCAGCTTCTCCATCTGCGCATACTGGGTGGCACTCGTCACCCCTTCGGTGCCGAGCCCGAGCAGCTCGTTCCAAGCCCCCAGGTCGCCATCGGTAAGAAAACCGCCACCCTCGATCACATCCCAATCCTCCTCATCCCCGTCCTCGTGCGAAGCGAAGTAAGCCGCATCAACGCGCTCGTGGAGATTGTACATCCCCCAATACTCACCGTTGATAAACACCTGCACGAACTTGCCATACGGGGACAGCATCCCCATCTCATGTTCAGAGCGGCGCAAGAATTCATCGCGCATGTAGGTCGCGGTCTCGGTGAGGTCGTTGCGCCCGTTGCCCCAATCGATCGCCCACCCATCATGGCCGCAACTGCGCATCACCAGCCGATCGAACTCCTGCACGCGGTTCCCCTCAAACAATGGATACTCGAGACGCCCCGCCCCGTAGTCTGATCGGAAGTACAAGCGCATCGGCTTCTTTTCGTGGAACCGCCCTTGGCCGCCATGGATACGAATCCCGGCATCGATCTGAAAACCTCCATCGGCTGCCCCTTCCCCCGCCGGATCAAAATACTCCACCGAGACTGGCACCTCAGCCGCCCGCCCACGCTCTTGGAAATTGGTGTAGATCCCATCCGGCCCGAGGAATCGACCGTCGCTCATCGCCAACGAAAGCGCCGGCAGCGATCCGAGCGCCTGCTCGATCTCGTCAGCGTAATCCGGATCCGACGCGACCAGCTGCGACATGGCAGGTTGGTTCTTAATATCGGCCGGGAACAGAAAGGAATGCGTCACCACCTCACTCGGAACCGAATCCGGCGAGATCGCGATGGCGCGAAAAATCTTCGTCGACCCGACCACGATCGGTTCGCGGTAAACCTTGCCGGCCAGCCGGGTCGGTGGCGAACCATTGGTCGTGTAAAGGATCCTCGCGCCCGGCGTCGCCGCGATGCTCAGCACGAACGGTTCTTTGTAGTAACCATGCTCAACCGAGAACCTCGGAGCATTACTGAAATCATCCAAGGCCGGACCATTCGCCGCACCGGGCGTCGGCATGATGAGGTAACCGAGTTCACCATCCGAGCCATCGCCGAAAGAGATGTCCCGCTGCTGCACCGGATACTCCGGCGCGAACGCACTAACAGAAACACCAGCCGGATCCGAGAGCTGCAAAAATTCCCCATCCCCAGCCAGCGAAAAATCCGTGTGCAGCTCCATCCCTGCCACCCCTCGAGATTTACCCGAGGCGAACACTACCAGAAACTCACCCGGCCCTAGAGTGACCGCCGGAAACACCCAGCGCAGTGGAGCGTCCTCGTCATCACTCAGACCGAACCCCGCCAGGTCGACCGCGTCAGCATCCGGGTTGAAAATTTCAATCCAATCCGAAGAGTCACCATCCTCATCGAGCAGCGTTTCGCCCGAGTTGATGGCCAGAAATTCGTGGATAACTGGAGCCGCGAAAACACCACCGGCAAGCGAGCCAGCCACAAGCACGAACATCAGGACGCGCAAGGGCGTCCCACGCATAAATTGTGGGGGTATAAACATCGGGTCAACTCAGTCTCAGTGCCTGAGCACCGAGGTCAATCTCGAAAGCAGACCGGAATGTCGCCGCCACTAGGAGCCTGTCGGACTTAGAGGATTCGAGCAAAACGTTTTAGAATTCCGATCCAGATCCGTTTGCTGGGGAGGATTTAAATGGATTTAATGACGATTCAGCG
>JBLHKE010000266.1:0-9748 GCA_047619485.1 Verrucomicrobiales bacterium
AGCCAGTATGATGAGATGATCCTGTGGAAGAAGTGCGCCGTGGGTAACACCCTAGAGACGAAACTGTATCTGCACATCCATGATTCCAACGACGACGAGTCCGCACGGGTCGAGATCAGGAATGGTGGTGCTAGAATGTCTACTGTATCGGAGGATCCGGGTGTGTGGCTGCAGTGGACGATTGATCTGCATAGTGATCTGGATTTCTCTAAATCAGAAGGTCGTGCCTCCAGCCTGGCTGATATTACCGATTTTGATCGGTTCTTGCTCGGCTGTTGGTCCAGCGGCGGCGGCACCGGCACGATCTATTTCGATGACCTCCAATTGATCAAGCGCCGCTAGCATCCATAGCATTAAAAAGCGGCTGACCGACCGCGAAGAAAGGATCGAGCCCGGTCTGCGCTTTTGCCGGTCGGGCTTTACCCTTGAAGGAAGGCAGCAGATTGCTCTGAGGCCTCTAAAGAGCTATCCTGTAAACTAGGTGCGGATCCCATCGCTCCCATTCAAATCCCCCAATCATGATTTCCCCCACCCCCGTTCGCCATTACTGGCACCGCTATTTTTCTCGGCTGGCCATCCTGCTCATGACGCTTGCCTCGCCACTAGGGTCGCGTGCCGATATCCTCACGATCCCGACCGCCAACGTGACATCGTCGAGCGAGATCGGTGGTGGGTTCAACCGCATCGATGACCATGTCGTGAACGGCAGCGGGTTGAGCGGAGGCGGGCACAACGGAACGCCAGATGGAGGGATGTGGCTTACCACCGGCACGAGCTTCGGCGGTATCGACGCCGACCCGTGGATCCAGTTCGATCTGGGCGCGGTCTACACGATCAGTAGTTTCCAAGTCTGGAACTACAACGAAGTGACCGGCGGGAATCTGACCGAGCGCGGCGTCAAGGGAGTCACGGTCGAGTACGGGGCAACGCCTGCGCTCGGCTCGAGCGTCGCCGGGATCACCCAGTTCGCTAAGGCTCCCGAGCCAGTGACCTCGACCTACGCTGGCGAGGTCTTCGACCGCTTCACGCCGTTTGCCGCGCGCTACATCCAATTCAATATCGCCAGCGGAATCAACGTCGGCAACTGGGGGGATGGAAACACCTTCTACGGGCTCTCGGAAGTGCAGTTCGACGGCGTATTGAGTGGTATCGAGCTTTCCCCAGACAGTTTCGTGACTTCGGGCACGCAGGGGGCGCTGGTGGGAACTCTGACCACCATCTCCGGCAACGTCAGCGACACTTTCGCCTACTCGCTCGTCGCGGGCGCGGGCAGCACTGACAACAGCAAGTTCCAAGTCGCTGCGGACGAGCTACAGATAGGTACGCACGATTTCAGTAGCGCCGCTGACGGCAGTGAGTATTCGATCCGGGTGCGCTCCACCGGCTCGCCGTCGGGCGAACAGATCGAGAAGGTGCTGATGCTCACCGCCATGGCCGATTCCGATGCGGATGGGCTGCTCGATGTTTGGGAAGAGATGTGGGCAGGTGTTGGGAACCTCGGCGTGCTTTCGGGGACAGGCGGAGCCAATGATGACGGCGACAGCCTGACCGACCTCGAGGAGTACCAATTGCGGGCACAGTTCCCCAACCTCGATCCGACCAAGGCGGATACCGACGGCGATAACTTGAACGACGGTGCCGAGATTACCGGCGCCGGTCAGCGCCCGCCGACCGATCCGACCCTCGCCGATACCGATGGCGATAATTTGAGCGACGAGGTGGAGACCAACTCTGGCAGCTACTCGAGCCCGACCGATACCGGGACCGACCCGACCCTCGCCGACACCGACGGCGATACGCTTGGCGACGGCGCCGAAACCAACACCGGAGTTTTTGTCGGCCCAACCAATACCGGCTCCGACCCCAACCTCGCCGATACCGACTCCGACGGCTTCAACGACAACGTCGAAGTGGCCGGAGGAAGCAACCCGAGTGATGCCGGTTCCACGCCACCTACCCCGCCAGTCGGTCTCGACCGGGCCGCGTCCTCGCCGGATGCGGTGGTGGTGTTCAACGAGGTGCACTACAACCCAGCCGGCGCGGCCGAGACCGATGAGTGGATCGAAATTTTCAACCAGATGGGGATCAAGACCGACATCTCCGGGTGGCGGGTCGATGGCATCGGCTACATTTTCCCGGCCGGGACGTTCATTGATCCCGGTGCTTACCTGGTGGTCGCCAAGAGCCCCGGCGCAGGCCAGCTCGGGCCGTTCCCCGGCAGCCTCAACAACGGTGGCGAACGCCTGCGGCTGATCAACAGAGGCGACCGCCTCATGGACCAGCTGGAGTACGGTGACGACGGCCGCTGGCCGGCGGCGGCCGACGGCTCGGGCGCGACCCTTGCCAAGCGCCGGCCGTACACTGCGAGCGAAGCGTCAGAGAGCTGGAGCTTTTCCGCACAGGTCGGCGGGACGCCGGGCGCTGTTAACTTTCCTGACCCTGCCAGCGCAGGCGGGCTGGTATTCAACGAAGTGTCAGCTTCGACCGAAGCGAGTTTCTGGGTCGAATTGATCAACACCGGCGCGGCTCCGATCGAACTGGCGGGCGCACTCATTTCCGCAGGCGCCGACCCCTGGCCCGAGCACCTGCTCGGGGCGGGTCAACTCGCGCCCGGCGCCGTGGTGCTGCTCGACGAGACGACGCTCGGCTTTCGGCCCGCCGACGGCGAAAAACTCTTTCTCTACGACGCATCTTACACCACAGTCCTCGACGGACGGCAGGTCACCGGCCGCTTGCGCGGCCGCGCAGCGAGCAGGGATGGCGCGTGGATCTACCCGACCACGGCGACGCCGGGTACGCCGAACACTTTTGTCTTCAACGAAGGCATCGTGATCAGCGAGATCAACTACAACCCGCCGGCATCGCTACCAGCAGGTGTGAATTCCGACAACCAGTGGCTCGAGATCGCCAATCGCGGCGCGGCACCGGTCGATCTGAGCGGGTGGAATTTCGACGAAGGGATCGACTTCAACTTTCCCGCCGGCACCATGCTGGCGGTAGGTGAGCACGCCTGCATTGCCCGCGACACCGCCCTGTTCACGGCGGCTTATCCGAGTGCGCGGCTACTCGGAGAGTTCAGCGGCGCGCTGTCGCGCAATGGCGAGCGCCTCTTGCTGCGCGACCCTAATAGGAACCCCGCGGACGAGGTCCGTTACTACGACAGCGGGCGATGGCCGGGGATCTCCGACGGCGGTGGCACAAGCTTGGAACTGCGTGACCTCGACGCCGACAACAACACCGCCGAGGCCTGGGCAGCAAGCGACGAAACCGCGCAGACCGCGTGGAAGACCTACAGCTACCGCGCCACCGCCACCTCAGATGGCGGGCCGACGCGGTGGAAAGAGTTCAACATCGGAATGCTCGCCGACGGCGAAATCCTGCTCGACGACATCAGCGTGGTCGAAGATCCCGACGGGGCGGCCACGCAGATGCTTTCGAATACCGACTTCGGATCAGGCACCAACGACTGGCGGCTGCGCGGCAACCACCGCCATGGTGAAGTCATCGTTGATCCGGATGACGCAGGCAATCAGGTCTTGCGCCTGATCGCGACCAGCGGCACCGAACACATGCACAATCAGATCGAGACCACGCTGGCGGGCGGGCGCTCGGTGGTAAACGGACGCGAGTACGAAATCTCCTTCCGCGCGCGCTGGGTTACAGGCTCGCCGCTGTTCCTCACCCGGCTCTACTTCGCGAGGGCAGCCCGTGCCAACGTGATCGATCGCCCCGAACACGTCGGCACCCCCTCAGCAGCCAATTCGAAATCGGAGCCGAATATTGGACCGACCGTGAACGACCTGTTGCACTCCCCGTCTGTCCCGGATGCGAACGAGGCGATCACCGTGACCGCCAGCGCCGCCGATCCCGATGGCGTGACTGGCATGACCTTGAAATACTCGGTCAACGGCGCTGCGTTCCAGGACTCGCCGATGAGCGGCGGCTCCGGAGACACCTACCAAGGGACGATCCCGGGACAGGCAACTGCCGCGGTCGTGCAGTTTTACATTGAGGCCACCGACGGCAGCAGCGCCACTTCGATGTTCCCCGCACGGGGACCGGACTCTCGCGCTTTGATCAAAGTCGACGACGGGCTCGCCGCGACCAATGGCCTGCACAATTTTAGGGTGATCGTCACCAATGCCGACCGCAGCCTGATGTATTCGAATACCGAGGTGATGAGCAACGACCGTTTGGGCGCGACCATCATCGACCGCGAAGAGGAGATCTACTACGATGCCAAAGTCCGCCTCAAAGGCAGCGAGCGCGCGCGCGCCTACCAGCCGCGGGTCGGTTTCAACCTGCGCTTCGGCGCCGATCAACCCTATCGCGGGATCCACCAGTCGATGGCGATCGACCGCTCGGAGGGGGTCGGCTCTGGCCAGTTCGAGCTGCTGTTCGATCTCATGATGGCCAACTCTGGCGGCGTGATCAGCCGCTATTACGACCTGATCCAAGTGATCACACCGACTGGCGCCACCCACACGCGTCCGGCAGTCCTGCAGATGGCCCGCTACGACGACGTGTTTTTGAACTCTCAGTTCGAGAACGGCTCGGACGGCAATCTTTACGAATACGATTTCGTCTATTTTCCGCAGAGCACCGACAACGGGCAAGAAACCGGCAACAAGGTGCCGCAGGGCGACGGGATCTCCGGTCTCTCAATAGCCAACCACGGCGACGACAAGGAGCGCTACCGTTTCTATTTGCTGAAGAAGAACAATCGCGACGGCGACGATTTCGGACCGATCATCGATTACTGCAAGCACATGAGCAAATCCGGCGCTGCCTTCAGCGACACGCTCGACCAGGTGGTCGATGTCGATGGCTGGTTGCGCGGCATGGCCTACGGCGTCCTCTCCGGGGCCGGGGACAACACCGCGGCCGGCACCGGGCACAACGGCATGTATTATGCCCACGCGGACGGGCGCGTCATGTATCTGCCGCACGACATGGACTTCGCATTCAGCAACACCCGGTCGGTGTTCGCCAACGGGGAGTGCCGTAAACTGGCGAATACCTCTTCGAACCCGGGGAACGCGCAGCGCAAGCGAATCTACTTCGGCCACCTGCACGACATCATCACGACGACCTGGAACGACGGCTACATGGGGATGTGGCAGACACACCTGTCGCAATTGTCACCTAGCCAGAACTGGAACAGCCCGAACAGCGGAAGTTACACCGTTGCAGCGAGGGCGGCCAACGTCCTTAGCCAGATCAACGGTTCGATCTCGGAAGTCGATTTCGGTATCACCACGACGTCACCTCTGAGCGTCGCCTCGAGCACCGCCACCGTCTCCGGCGACGGTTGGATCAACGTGCGCGAAATCCGCGTCGCTGGGGCTCAAGAACCCCTCGAGGTGACGTGGACCGATGGCGATTCCTGGCAGGTGACGCTCCCGGTCGCACCCGGTTCGCAGTCGTACACGCTGCAGGCCTTCGATTTCTCCGGCGTGCTGATTGGTGGTGAATCCATCACCATTGAAAACACCACCTCCGTGGAGCCCGCCTCCGCCGCTAACCTGGTGGTCTCCGAGCTGATGTATCACCCGGCCGCCCCGACCGCATCTGAGATCACCGCCGGCTTCACGGACGACGACCGCTTCGAATACCTCGAGCTGATGAACATCGGCACGGCGACCGTCGATCTGAGCGGTGCTGCATTCTCGGCCGGCATCATCCACGCCTTGCCAGCAACGCCCCTCGCACCCGGCGAGCGCGTTGTCCTCGCCCGCGACCGCGCCGCCTTCCTGAGCCGCCACCCAGGCGCGGCCGCCTCCCTGCTCGACGGCGAATACCTTGGCGCCGGTGACACCAACCAGTTCTCCAACAGCCGCGAGCAGGTCGTACTCACCGATGCGCTCGGCGCCGACATCCGGCGCTTCACCTATAGCGACGACCACCCGTGGCCAGAGGCGGCCGACGGTGACGGTTTCAGCCTAGTGTTGATCGCGCCGGAGGACGGCCCGGACCACGATCTCGCGGCGAGCTGGCGCAGCAGTGTGCTGCCCGATGGCAATCCCGGGACGAGCGATGCGTTGCCATTCGTAGGCGACCCGGACATCGACGGAGACTCGGACGGCCTCACCGCATTCATGGAGCACGCCCTGGGAACCAGCGATGCGATGTCGAGTGTCGGGCCGACGATGTCGACCGATGCGACTGGCCATTTCCTCTTCGAGTTCACCCGCAACCTTGCGGCCGACGATGTCATTTCCGAAATCGAGATCTCCCCCGACCTGCTAACTTGGACCGCCGTGTCCGGGGAGTTTCTATTTGAGAGCGAGACCGCGATCGGCGGGGGCAACACCGAGGTGATTTGGCGGTCGGCTACGCCAGTAAGCCTGCAGTATTTTTTCCGGCTCCGGCTGCGCTCGCGGTAGCAAGCCTATCTTGCCGAAACTCTAGAGAATTGCCGAAATTCTAGAGAACGCGTGCAGCATGATCGGGACAAGCGACGGCGGATCCCGCGCAAATTGCAAAAAACCACTGCACCCCCTCTAACCCCGCCCGATAGGCGCCTGGGGACAGCGGGGCTGAAAAGCAATTTCCTAGCAATCAACCGCGCCTCGTTCGTGAGCGGTCAGATTGTAAGCATCGCCGAGCCATTTAGGTAAAGAGTGCGAAGCTAACAGATCCCGCCGGAGGAGCGTGATACGGGACTCGGTTGGAATTCTAAAGACTGCGTTGCCCGAACGGGCAACGATAGCGAATGTCCGCGTCGAACTATCGACAGTTTCGGTGGAATTTTCGTATAGGCTGGGCTCGACCGTGTCCTTCAGCTTCCTGGTATCATTTTCCCTATTGGAGTTGACGGGCTCAAGAAAACTAGATTTAACGCTCCGCACTTGTGATGGGTCGGGAGCAAGAGCTATGAAAATAGCGGTGACTAACAGCGCGTTCGCAGTTCGGCCTAACCAAAAGTCACTGCTAGGAGCCTGTCGGACTTACCCGCTCCGGCAACAATCATTTTAGAATTCGCCCAGATCCGCCCGCTGAATCGTCATTAAATCCATTTAAATCCTCCCCAGCAAACGGATCTGGATCGGAATTCTAAAACGTTTTGCTCGAATCCTCTAAGTCCGACAGGCTCCTAGCAATATTCTCAATGCCCCGACTGGCATCCCCTTTACAGATGAAAACCCGGCCAGCCCAAAGTGAAGGCACCCGCCGAAATACCACCGATCCGCGCCGGAGTAGTTTCGAAAATAAAACAGCGGAGCCGACCTGAGAAAGACTCCGCCGAAATACTTGTCTAGCTCGAGCTAGTTCTAATTTTGAATCCGGAAGAACACGTTACCCGGATCCGCGATCCGCGTCACCGGGAAGGTGAATGTCGTCGACTCGCCGGCATCCGCCGGGTAACCGTCGTCGAGATCGTTGTTCCAATCGTCCAGGTTCTTGGTGTAGTAGATGCCGTAGATTTTACCTTCCGTTGACGGCCAGGTCAGCGATACCACGTCGTCCGACCGGTCAGCCGGGGTTCCCATGCTGTCGTAGGTGATATTGGTGATGCGGAACTGGTTGATCCCTCCGCCGAGCAGTTGTTTTAGGCTGCCATCGGCGAGACCGGCATTGTAGATCACTGTGATCTCGGCATCGGCTAGCACGCGGTTCCATTGAGCCACATCATCGATCTGACCCATCCACTCGCGGTTGTTTGCACCGGTGTCAGGGTTGGCGCCGATCGAAAGGTTGAGCGCTCCACCACCTTTGGCATCATCGATGGTCGGGGCGGCACCGGTTTCGACGAGCTCGCCATCGACCCACAGGCGGGTGCTGACGCCACCTTCGCTGATCCCGACAATATGGTGCCAACCGGATTCGGCAGCGATTGTCGGACCTATTCCTGCGCCGGGAATGTCGCCTGACCCACCTGCGTAGGCGGCGATCTCCGGCACATCGCCGCCGCGTCGCGCGATGCGATACTGGGCTCCCTCACCATGCGAGATCATCGTCTGCCAATTGGTATCAAAGCCAGAAGCCTCAACCCACATCGAGGTCGTCACGGTGCTCGGGGCAGCCGGGTTGGTCACGTTCGCTCCGAAAAGCGTATCGTCGCTGCGGACGACCTCGACGAAACCATTATTCGCCAGAACGGCGCCGTCCTGCATGATCCCGCCATTGAACAGCCCGGCACTGAAAGAGATACCGTCCGTCCCGTTCGCTCCTGCAAAGACCCCATCGTCAGCAACAGAACTGTCACCGAGACTTTGCGAATGAGCCACGTCCTCGAGCGATTCGTTGTCGAAGCACCAGTAGTTCACCAGACCGAGGCCGATGCCTTCCCCTGGGCGGTTCTGCACGTTTGGATCGAGACCGCCTGCCACCTCTGCCCCATCGGATCTGAAATCGCCATCCGTGTCCCGGTTGTTCGGGTCGGTTCCTGTCATCTCGGCGTTGACGAAGACGCCACCATTGTCCTCCACGTTATCGGCCAGTCCGTCGTCATCGCTGTCCGCATCGAGCGGATCGGTGCCCGTGCTGCCAGCATTGAGAAACTCTCCGGTGTTAGTCTCGACGCCGTCGAGGAGCCCATCGTCATCGCTATCATCATCGAGCGGGTCGGTGCCGTTAGTGATCTCCGCACCGTCGAGCGAATCGTCGTCGTCGCTGTCATTGTCGCTCGGGTCGAGCCCCAGAAGGAACTCTTGGTCGTCGTCCACGCCGTCGCCATCAGAATCGCCACCAGTGGCGAAATCGCCAAGGACGCCGAACATTTCCTCCCAGTCGTCGATTAGGCCGTCGACGTCAGAGTCGAGCACCACCGTGAAGGTGATCGGCGCTGCTAGGGATCCGTCGGCGGAGGCCACCTCCAGCCGCACCGAGTGGGCGACGTTGTCGAGTCCCGATAGGTCACCTGTTGCTTGCAACTCACTACCGTCTGCATCGTAAGATCCATTGTTGGTATCACCATCACCGGCCACCAGTGCGTAAGTCACCCCTTCGATCGGAAACCCGAACTCGTTGAGCGCGCTGAGATCGCCCACCACTGTGCCGACTGGGGCACTGGACAACACCACCGGGTCGGCTGGCGTCGGGAAAGTGATTCGCGGGGTGAGGACAAGCTCTTCGATCTCCACCGAACCGGGGTTGAAGGTCAGCTCGAGCGCCACATTGCCACCCGGAGCGGTGAGTCTCGCGTCATCGCTGCTGGCGACAAGTGTGCCGGGGTTGCCCGCGTCGTCGGCATAGAGGTTTACCTCGAGGTTCTGCCAGCGGCTCGCGCAGCAGGTATCGTTGCGAGGCCACATGCGCACGGTGGTCACGTCGAAGGTGCCGCCAAGGTCGAGGGTGTATTGTGCGTTGGTTGCTTGAGCGTTGGCAGTCGACCAGACATTGCCGACGTTTTCGAGGATGTTGTTTGGGTTCTTATTCGCGCCACCGTGCTCGAGGGTGGTGGTGGTGCCGATTGCAGGTAAGAGGTTGCCGTCGCCGTAGGTCACGAGAGTGCCATCGCCAATGTCATTGGTGCTGGTGGTCAGGCCGCTGCCAGCTACACCAAGGTCGTCCGGCACGGAGCCATTCTGAAAAGCCTCCAGTTCACCGAGGTGGAAACGCGTATCAGGCGTCTCGTTCTTGATCACTTGAATGAAGCGGACAAGCTCCGCCTGAGCCGAAAACGGCGTGGAAATGCTAATGAAAAGAGCCGCGACGGCGGCCCAAGATTTGGTATTCATACTAAATGAGGGTTAGAATAAATGAGGCTCGACATCGATCCAGACACTGCGCCTAGCCGAAAGGA